>CAYMLF010000005.1:0-26041 GCA_964391275.1 uncultured Candidatus Bathyarchaeia archaeon | reverse complement strand
AGGCGCTGAAACGGTAGAACAACTTTTGGATTGGTGTGAGGAACTTAATGTCAAGTTTATCACTCTGTATACGTTTTCCACGGAGAATTTTAGGCGTAAACCCGATGAAATAGATGAAATTATGAAGATTACGGAAGAAAAATTTCGCAAACTCATTACTGACGAGCGCATTCATAAAAATAAGGTGCATGTTAAAGTTATTGGCAGAACAAACCTTCTTCCTGAAAGTCTTCAGCAGTTAATCGCTGATGTGGAAAAAGCCACTGCGCATTATGATAACCAGTTCCTAAATTTTGCAATCGCTTATGGTGGCAGAGCAGAAATCGTTGATGCTGCGCGGGTTATTGCGGAGAAGGTTAAAGCAGGCGAAATGGAGCCTCATGACATTCAGGAGAGCACTTTTGAAAAATTCCTCTATACATCGCACATGCCTAAGCAAGAGCCTGATTTGATTATTAGGACTTCGGGTGAGGAGCGGCTTAGCGGTTTTCTGCTTTGGCAATCAGCCTATAGCGAACTGGTATTTTTGGATGTTTACTGGCCAGATTTCCGCCTTATTGATTTGCTTCGTAGCATGAGGACTTTTCAGAAGAGGAAAAGGCGTTTTGGCGGTTAAGCCCTTTTTTTGGCGCTTACAATTGATATGACGTCTCGGTCTTTTAGAACTGCATCTTCTCCGATTCTACGTTTATCTCGAGCGTCAACTGCGTAAATGAAGTTGTCTCCTAGTTCTGTGTGGATGATGTAGGCAAATTGATGTGCGGTGGTTCCTTTTGGCACAAGGTAAGCGTCAGGCAACACACGCCCGTTGTGGTCTGCAAGATGCTCTAAATCTTCAACGGGATACACGGTTATCATGTTTAAGAGTTTAAAGTACGCTGTGTTTATGGCTTCTTGAACGCCTGTTGAGCCGTTTTTGGATAGTATTTTTTCTCGTATGGCTTCCAACGCTTTAATCTGTCCAGCGGAGAGCTTTTCAGGCTGATTAATTTTGAAAGTGGAATCCCCTGGTTTATAATCAATTAACTGTTTCTCTGCCGCTCGCCTAAGCGCCAACTCAGCTTCAGCCGAGGCAGGTATCACAGTGTAATCAAGCTTTCTCATGCGTTCCACGTTGTCTTGGGCTGTTGGCAAATCAATTTTGTTTGCGACAATAAGCATTGGCTTAGAAATACGACGCAAAGTGTCTACGAAACGGTAAAAGTCATCATCGCTCCAAGTTGCGGGTTTATCCACGCTTAAGCCGCACCGTCGAATGGCTTCTGCAACGCTGTTTCGTTTTATGCCTAACCCAGTTAACCGCTCCTCTAACGGTATAGCGATGCCTTTTTTGTCTGCCTCTGCAGTTCTGGCGATTTTTGCCCAATCCTTCTTTAGGATTGTAACCATCCACATGGTTATTTCGCGTTCAAGAAACTGCACGTCTTCTAGTGGGTCGTGCTCGCCAAGCTTGCAGCTTTTTCCTTCGCAGTCTGTTCCACCTGAAGCATCCACAATATGAATCAAAGCGTCTGCTCGGCGGATTTCATCTAGGAATTGGTTGCCTAAGCCCCGTCCTTCCCATGCGCCAGGCACGATACCTGCGACATCAATTATTTCAACGGGGACAAGTCTTGAACCGTCAAGACAAAGCGAGTTTCTAGGGTTATCTTTTACTTTGAACTCTTCGTGGACACATTGTGTTCGAACGTAGCCGACGCCTCGGTTTGGCTTAATTGTTGTGAAAGGGTAATTGGCTATATCAGCTGTCGCTAGTGTTGCAGCACTAAAGAAGGTTGATTTTCCCGTGTTTGGCTTGCCAATTACTCCAAGTAAACGTGCGTAAGACCTCTGCATCTGTTTTCACTCAAGGTATTGTTCGCAGTGTAGTGCTATATGATTTGTGCTCAGAAAAAGCTTGAATCTTGCCGATATGTGGATTCTTTGGATTTTTGGGGTTGCTGGTTTGTAGTGTATATTAATATGTCATAATGCTTAAAAGCTTAAAATAACTGGTATAAGCAGGCGAACAACTTATTGCACCAGAAGGTATTGCAAACTCACCTATGGCGCGGTGAAGAATCAAGTGCAAAGTAAATTAAAAAACAGCGCTTTAGTAGGGCTTTTGGTACTTCTAATACTGCTCTCAAGCTTGAACTTCACCACTGGCTTATCACCGACCGCTTTATCCATTGAAAACAATCAAACCAGCTTACAAGCCCAATTATCGATTTCTAAACATAAAATAACTCCCCAAGAAATTGAACAGTTATCAAGCAAACAACATCTAGAGGCAAACCAAACAAGAAACAAGCTGGTAGACGGTCACGGAACAGGCTTGAACGCCCCAACCTCTGAGGAGCTAATTGAAATCGCTGAAAACGCCTACGTCATCGACAGTATCACTTACCTAAGCACTCCAGCAACCGTTGACAATTCAGCGACACCTTGGTTTCCACCCATAGGCGACCAAGATGGGGAAGGCGCATGCGCCGCTTGGGCTGTTGGCTACTACATTAAAACATATCAGGAAGCCAAAGAGCACGGATGGGATTTATCAGGCGCAAGATGGGAAGGCGGAACGTATGGCGCTCCAACTGTAAGTTACCAAGACAAAATTATGAGCCCTGAATTCTTGTATCATTTAGTTAACGGAGGCATCGATTCTGGAACAACCTTTGAAGCCGCTATTGATGCAGCGTGTTTTATCGGTATAAGTTCATGGCAAAAAATGCCCTACAATCCTTATGAACACGCTTCTTGGCCTTCTGAAGCAGCGTGGACTGAAGCGATGCTTTACCGAGGCGACAGCGAAACAGGCTATGAATACCTATACGCTAACACGGATGATGGTTTAATTAATTTGAAGAACTGGTTAGCCGCAGGCAACCTTGCAGTAATAGCTGTTGATGCCGACCAATACAGTAAATTAACAAGCACTGACTTTTGGACCCTTGATAATTATGAAACTGAAGATTTGAATCACGCCAACACAATTGTAGGATACGACGATAACATCGCCTACATTGAAAACGGTGTTCAAAGACAAGGCGCTTTCAAAGTAGCAAATTCGTGGGGAACAGGCGGCTGGGAAAAAGTGAATGACGGTTTCTACTGGATTTCTTACGCCACCATGAAACAACTGTCAACTCCCCAAAACCGCAACCCCTGCATGATATTTAATGACTTGATTGATTATCAACCTGAAATTGCTGCAAGCTTTCAAATAACACATAGCCGCAGAGGCGAATGCAAAATCACCCTTGGCTATGGAACACCAACTAGCATGTTGGCTACAAAAATTTTCAGCGATTACGTTTTAGGCGGCAACAAACCGTTCTGCTCAAACAAGATAGTTGTCGACATAACCGAATTCAAGAAACACATGACAAGCTACCATAATCAACCATTCTTCATGAAAGTCTACGACGGAAAAACTTTCACAGTTGGTACCATAACACATTTTGCAGTTGACGATTCAGTTGCTTTAGGAACGCCGTTGGCAACTCAACCTTACCAAACGGTTTCTTTAACGGTTAATCACTCGATAATTCGTCCCATCTTAACGGTTTCTCCACAGTTTGGAGGAGCAGAAGAAGATTTAACGCTTCAGGGAATCAATTTTCCAAGCAGCGGCATAATAAACCTGTCATATATTGATCCTGCCACAAACGATACCGTTTCAATCGCCAATAATGTCCAAACGTTGATGGGCAACTTTAGCTACCAAACAGTTGCGCCTGACCTAAGCCAAGCTAACCCAATAGGAGATAATCCTGAAACCTGTAGTTCAATCATTTTTTTGGCTACTGAAAGCAGCACAGGTAACGTTATAGATTCAGCAATGTATTATGAATGGAAACGAGGCTTAACCAAAGTTGCCAATGCAGCAGCGTCTGGCTTGTTTGGAAATAACACCGATTTAAGCGGTCAAGTCTTCGTGCAAGCAAACCAGCCATTCAATGTTTATGGCAAATACTTTGGTAAAGGAGAAATAACAGCAGTCTGCAATGGCATCTACAACATTGGCACAGCAGCAGTAGATGCAGAAGGAAATTTCAACGCAACCTTGATAATGCCCGCACAGGTAAACGCGGGTTCTCACACAATAATTCTAACAGGTGCTGGAATGAATTTCGCATTTAAAGTCACCCGTTTGCCTCAAGTAACATCTGATTACGATGGCAACTGGCGTTCTGATGATGTAACAATTAATCTTTCAGCTGATGGAGAAGGAATCATCCAGACCTATTACCGAATCAACGCTGGCGAAACAAAAACTGTAGCGGTCAATGGACAGCCAGAAGTAACCGCTGAAGGAATTTCAACGCTTGAATATTGGGGTGTTTGGAGCCTCGGTAATGTCAGCGTTGAATTGGAACATGCAACTGTTGAGGTTAAAATTGACAAGTCTGCGCCAAGCGGCTCTTTACAGATTAATGGCGGTGCAGACTATTCTTCTTCACGTTCGGTTACTTTAACGGTTACAGCCTCAGATTCAATGTCGGGCGTAGGCAAAATGAGGTTCAGTGAGGACGGTGTATGGGACACTGAAGCATGGGAAACATTTGGGAGTCTTAAAACTTGGACTTTAAATGCTGGGGATGGCACCAAAACTGTTCACTGCCAGATTATGAACAACGCTGGGTTAATTACCAGTGTTTACGATACAATAATTTTGGATACTGCCAAGCCCATAGTTGAATTGGTGAATGGTGAAATGATAGTTGGCACGGGTGAAACGGTAACTTTTGATGCTTCAAGTTGCAGTGACAACAACAAAATACTTAGTTACCGATGGAGTTTTGGCGACGGCGAAGAAGATGAGGGGCAAAAGGTTAGTCACGTTTACCCTGAGGGTGGTAGCTACACAGCCACATTAGAAGTAAAAGATGTCGCAGGCAATCATGCTCAGGCAGAAATAACGGTTATAGTTCAAGGGCTAGGTGAGGTTATTCCTGAGTATCCACTGGGTTTAATCGCAGTTTTATTATTAGCAATTGTTAGTGCAGCATTAATTCTGCTACCTAAAGCAAAAAAGGCTAACCTGTAGTAATTTTGGTAAAAATTTATATTTTAAATCATAAAGTAGCAAGCTAGGGAAAAAATTGAACAGAACATTAGAAGCACTAACTTTAGCAATTATACTTCTAAGCGGGTTAAGTGCTATAGCTATTGGTAATGTGCAAGCTACAGAATTACCCGAACAAGTTATCACAGAAGACACAACATGGACTGTTTCTGAGAGTCCCTACACGCTTACTGGACCAGTAACAGTAAACGCGAGCACAAAATTAACCATCGAACCAGGTGTAACTGTTAACATCGGCGAGTATAAGCTACAAATTAACGGCACCTTAGAAGCCAGAGGCAACAGTTCACACAATATAATTTTCTCTTCCCAAAGCGCAACTCATAGTCAGATTGTGTTTGCGCCAACAAGCCTTGATTGGAATGAAACCGAAAGTTCAGGATGCATAATAGAATACGCACAGATAAAGGGCTCCATAGCCATAGAAGATGCATCCCCAAAAATTAGCGCTTGCGAAATCAGCGATAACACCCAAGAAGGCGACGACGTCAACATTGTTGTTACTGTAGTTAATGGCTCAGCGGTTTTTTCAAATAACCACATCAACGGCGCAGTGGAGGTTAAAGCTGGTGGGTCACCACAAATTGTATCTAACAAAATCACTAGAGGACTGAACCTTTACGCTGGTTCCACAAATGTTTCAGACAATGAGATTTCGGGCGGAATCGGAGATGACGTCATAAGCATTGCACAAGAGTGCTCAGCTACGATAAGAAACAATAACATAACTGGAAATAACATCGGAGTTGCCTTTAACATGCATGACAATGGATACGCTAACAACTCGTATGCTGTAACCGTTTCGGGAAACACGATAAAAGAGTGCCAGACAGGCATAGGCGTCGGTGAAGGCAGCGGGCAAATCCTGATTTCAGGCAACACTATCTTTGGCGCTACATCAGCTATTAAAGTTGGAAACGTTAGTGCGAACGTCGGTATAGAACTTAATTTAATCATGAATAACACGTACGGAATCGAGGTTGACGCTCAAATAGGAATCCAGAGAAACACAATTTTCAACAACACAGTCGGCATCTACTATCACTCCTCAACCACGTCATCAGCCATAAACTACAACAACATAATGAATAACACAAAATATAATTTTGAATTAACAAGCCCTAACCCAAGCGTTATTGATGCAACCTACAATTATTGGGGAACCACAAACATCACTTTTATAGAGCAAACAATCTATGATTCCAACGATAACACCACTTTAGGCGAAGTAGTTTTTATTCCAGGCTTAAGTGCTCCAAACACTGACGCCCCAACAATCCCAGACATAGACATGTCACCTGCACCTCAACCTACACCCACGGCAACGCCTCTACCAACCCTATCGCCAACGCCAACCTTAACGCCGCCTCAAACGGCAACGCCAACCGCTACGCCAAACATTGAAAACACTGGTTTATCAATTGTTGAAATCGCAGTGATTGCAGCGCTGGTTATAGTTGTATTGAGCGCTGTTGTGTTGTTGCTAAGAAGAAAAAGTGACAACACACAAAACTTGTCATCGACAGCTTCGCAACCGCCAGAACAGGGAAATCTGTAAACTCAAGCACATTTTAATCTCCCATTTTTAGTTTAGCACCTTGACGGATAAGCTCTTTTTGAACCTCAATTGCTGGGATGCTTCGTGGAGTTTTATGATTTTTACTTGCTATCGCAGCGCAAATGCCTGCGGCTTGACCAGTAGCAAAACAGATGGGCATAGTTCGGTATGAAGCGTTAGCCATGTGGGTTCCAGAAATGCATCTTCCAGCCACCAGCAGGTTTTCCACTTTTAAAGGAATTAGGCATCTTAGTGGGATATCGTAGGCTTTTCCAGGCTTGATTCTTTTGAGAAGTGTTCCTCTTCCAAGGGGGTTATGAAGGTCCACAGGGTAGGAACCCAGGGCGATAACGTCGCTGAAGTTGTGGGCGTCCAAAACGTCTTCAGCAGTTAATTGGTACTCGCCAATGATTCTTCTTGTTTCTCGCACACTCACGTTTGCAGCAGACTGAGCTAGAAAGGCTCTCTCGAAACCTGGAACGTAGTTTCGAAAGAAAGCTGTTAATTGGGCAATTTGTCGTCTGCCTTCCATTTCAGCCCTTGTTAAATCCCAAACGTCTATTCCGTACCTGTTCAGGATTCTTGTGCTGTTAACGTTAACATGCCCCTCATGTATGCTGCCGAAAAGCAAGATGTTTTCTCGCGGCACATCCAGTTCGCCCTTTTCTATGGCTTCACGCATAAACTCTCTAAGCCCCTGCACGCCACACCATTGATCAGGATGCTTCCTTGCGTAATCTTGAAACAACGATTTCTGAAACCCTTCCATAATAAACATTAAAGTCATAGGCTGAACGGTTCCGTCTTCCAAACGCCCAACTTCAAAGGGGGCACCTGCAAACACTGCAATGTCACCATCGCCTGTGCAGTCAATTATGACTTTAGCTTTAATGACGATTGGACCGGATTTGGTTTCAAAGACGACGCCTCGAGTGTTGTTTTCTTCGTACAAGCCGCTGGCGAAAGCGTGAAAAAGCAGCTCAACCCCTGCTGAATCAAGCATTTCAAGCACCACTATTTTGAAGATTTCAGGGTCAAACGGCACCATGTAACCAGTTTTTGGAGAAGGCGGCAAAGCTCCACCAACAGTTACAAGGCGCTCAACTATTTTAGCTAAAACTCCCGCGATAATGGGTTCACCTGCACCATGATCAACTGGAAACAAGGTGACCTCGTCGCTGACTAGGCTGGTTGGCTGCAGCTTCGAAGTGTGGTAAGACGCCCATGTTAAAACTAGACCTGCTGTTGCGTTACCGCCTAGAAAACCGTAGCGTTCAGCAAGAACTACCTTTGCACCTGCCGCTGCCGCGCCTAAAGCTGCACCGATGCCTGCTGGACCGCCGCCTACCACGAGGACTTCTGTTTCAGGCGTTAATTTTCCTATTCGCTCAGGAAGCGTTACGGTGTCGATGAATGTTTGTATAGCAGGCGTTTAAAGTCACCTTTTCTCAAGTTTTGGCTCGTTGCATCTTGTCTGCCTTGGTTTTCGCTCGCCCTTAAGCAGCATGATTGCTAATCGATTGTTTTCTTGCGCGTTTTTTTTGAGGTCGGGAAGCAGCTGTTGAATTTTGGCTTTAGTTACTTCACGCTCGTCCCATGCTTGGTCAATGTATGCGTTGACTAAGCCTGAGTTCACTTTGCTTAGAGGCGGCATGGGCACCTGCAGGTTGTCAAGTAAACCGCCTACTTTTGAAGCGTACGGCAAAGCCACGAAAGGTACACCTTGCAGGGCGGCGAAGATGAGGAAATGTAGGCGCATGCCAATTGCAAAGTCAAAGTATTTCATGAGGCAGAGAAGTTGCCCAGAGGTGTATTCTCCTTTAAGCACGGAAGCGTTTTGGGGCTTTAGCATACGTGAAATTACGGCGTGGGAGTTTTGGATGTCTAAAACTTGTCGTTCCATGGGGACAAAGAAGACATCTGCGTTTAGTCTGCTGATTATGAAGTCTGCGGCGTTGGCTAAAATTGCATGATAAAACGCTGGGTCAATGTCTGGTGCGGCTGGTCCTGGTTCACGAACGGATATGCCCACTAACCTGCGTTCCTCGGTGATGTGTTCTCGCTGCAAAGCGTCATCTGGTAGAGGCTCGGGCTCCAGCAAAAGCGCAGGGTCAGCGGTTTCAATTATTTCGCATTTTACACCCAGATGTTCAAGGATTTTTTTAGCTTCTTTATCGCGAACTGTGATTATATCTACTTTGCTTAGGCTTGATTTGACCTTTTTTCGGGTGGTTTCGTTAATCAGGGGTCCTGCACCGATGCCATAAAGCATTGTGGGAATGCCTAATTCTGTTGCGATGTCTAATTCACGCAAGAAAATTTCAGCTTCGGTGTCAAAGAGAATTCCTCCACCGCCTAAAAGGAAGAGGTCAAGTTTTTCAATTTCAGGAAGCACCTCTAACCGCGTTAAATTCCTCGTTTGAACTGTTATGTCCACTGCGTGTCGTCTTTTTGTGTCTTCTGCGTCGCGTGTGAAAACAGTTATTTCAGCAGGAACACTTGCCCGTAGCTGAGTGATTATACTCTGAAGAATTGCTTCGTCGCCAAGGTTTAATCCACCGTAAGAACCAGAAATGCCTATCGAATAAGTCAAAGAAAAATCTCCAGTAACTATTGATTAGGCGATAATAAAAAAGTAGTTGTTTTAACGGGTTTTGCCGTGAGGTGTCTTGCTGGCGGTTTGGTGTGCTGTTGTGTTTGCACAGTCACAAATTCTTAAAGCAGTAAGCGGATGATGCAATATTAGCGTATGAACAAGTTTTTTGGGAGGTGTAGAATTGCCTGAAAATGCTAATTTGACTGAGAAACTGCAGAAGATGGGGCAAACCGCGCAGGAATACAAGGATGCACTTGTTAGTCAATTCAAGGATATGGAGGTTGAATTGAAGGACTGGAATTTTTCGGTTGGAAAAATGGAGGATGAGTACACGGTTGAAGTTAACGTGAAGCTGGGTATTCGCTCAAAGAAAGCCTAAACTCGCCATTATTGCTCTTTTTTGTTTTAAACTCAATTTTTAAGTCAAGGTTTGGTTCCAATAGTAAATGTTGTCGTATTTTCCATTAATTGGAAAGTTGGGGTCTTCGTAAACTATGTCCAAGTTTGTGCCGTATTGAGCAAGCAGTTTTCTGGAGATATCCCATATTTGAGGACTTAACTCGTCTGGTCCCCAAAGCCAAATTCTGTCCTGCGCATGCCTCATGCCCCAACCATAGTTTTTGGGCAGAACCAAAACTGCGCTTGCCTTTGTTTGCGGTTTTGCCGAGTTGGGCGTTAACATTATGTCATGCCAGAATTGTTCCATTGCGTCAAAGTGTTCCTCTGTTAAGACGCCGTATGGGTTGTAGTCGATTTGGGGGTAATCAAAGATTATAACGTATTTGGCGCCTGCTTGGTATGCCATGTGCATTTGTTTGTAGATTTCTTTGCCGCTGTCGAGGTATGGGGGTTCATCGTACTTCCATGTTATTATTCCGCCCCATGTCTTTTTTTGCAGTGTTGCTGCGCCTCTGGTTAAGGCTATTTCCTGCTCCAAAGTCGCGTTGTTGCCCAGTTGAGTTAGTACAACGTCAAATCCGCCTAGGTAATCCCACCAGTAAAGTGCGTAGTCAGAAACGAAGGTGCGCATTGAAATGTTTCTCAGCAGGGTTAGGTCTCTGTCGTGTAGCATGTAGTCCACGTAGGCGTTGGCTTCTGTGTCATAGTCAACGATGCTGCCGTTGAGGTAGCCGTACATTGCGTCTATGAATTGGCGGTAGTATGAAGTGACGTTTCTTGTTACAGTCATGTTTGCTAATCTTTGAGTTACGTTCGTGAAGTGACCTGCCCAGTCATAGTCTAGTTGGATTCCGCTGGGTTCATCATAGTAGTATACACCGAGGAATTTTTCTCCGTACCTTAGCTGGGCGTTTTTAACCCATGGAACCTGCCATGAGTGTTCAGGGTTAAACCAGCCAAAATAAACAATTACGTTTAACCCTTGAGAAACCGCGTAGTCGCAGATTTCAGTGGTTGACTTCATGTCTATGCTGATTGGGCCTGACTGAAGCACAAACAGGTTGGTGTAGGCTTTGGTTTTGTCAATTAGCATTTTTGCGGCTTCAGTGGTGTTTCCGCAAAAGCTTACGCCAACGTACACTGGCGGGTCTATGGGACTGCTGCTTATGGGTTGCGGCGAGAGGAAAGATACGGTTGACAAACCAATCAGTAATGTCAGCATTAGGGACAGCAGGGGAACATGTTTGATTTTCAAGTTTTTACTTCCATGTTTGATTGGTTTAACCATTTTTGCTGTCCTTCCTTGAGGGATTTTAGTATTATTAGTTTTTTAACTTGGAATCCAGATTAAAGCTCCAATTGTTTACCGTTATAATGCAATTAATGCTAATGCGTTTTTGAATTAAAGACATTTCCCAATTCGAGCCCAAATAATTTGAGTTTAAGCTTGTTGCAGGCATAAGTGACCAAAACAGATAAAAACTGGGTTCGCATCCATCAAAGCGTTAAAAGAGAGGAAAAACTGTATGCCATCTGAAATCGCTGATGTTGAGAAATTCGTGGCGATGAGCGCCAAAGCAAAGCATTGTCAAGTTAAAAGAAACAAGGAAAACGTTAAGCTAAAGCTTCGCACTCCCAGCCAGCTGTACACGCTCAAGATTGAGCCGTTACGTGCGGATGAGATTATTAAGAAGCTTAAATGCGAAATACAAGAAGAATAAGCTCTCTTCTTTGCTCTTTCTTTATACCTGTAGCTTTATAGTTGCCTTTTTGACTGCATTTTAAGTCACTTAGTTCTCCTTAGTTTTAGGATAAATAGAACAGAGAGTACAATCGATAGCGACAGTACCGTCAAAGCTATAAATTCTGGGACCTGCAGGGTTAATGCTGGATTTGCCGAGTTTTCAGAGAGTGTTGACGCATCAGGCACTTTGAATGTTTGGGTGAAGCTCCAGTTTCCCACGGCTGCATGAACCATTGTAGTCACGGTCATTGGTGGAATGCCTGCTCTTGTATAGGTACATTCGTAAGCCAAAATTGCTTTAACTTGGAAATCAACCTCGTCGCCAACACTATAGCACTCTGCAGGAAAAGAAATCACAGTGTAACCAGAAGAGCTTGATTGAACTGCATCAGGAGTTGTTAAGTAATTCTCTGAATAATCTTGCGCATAATGTCCCTTTGTTCTAACAAAGTACAGTAAATAGCTTTTGTTGCCCTCAATGTTTGAAGGGCAGGGCTGATTTTTCACGGTTAAATCTATTGTGATGTTTTTTACGTGGTAGCTTGGGATGGTTGTGGTTGCTGTTTTATTGTTGTAGGGGTTAGTGGTGGAAGTTGTTGTTGGAGGCACATCGTAGGAATGGTCGGCTAGCGTTATGGTGAATTCTGGGGGAGATGGCTTAGCTACATGCGAAGTGTCGGCAAATACAGGATAATCTGTAGCAGCTACATGCCCAATCAGTGGCAAAGCGGAAACGGTCAAGATTATCATTAGGACTGAGGAAAACTTGCGCATCCTAAGCCGCAGCCTCCCATGGCATTTTCTTGTTTACTCTTCTGCGGTAGAACACCAATGCTAATGCTAAAACAGCAACTAGTATGCCAGAAACGGCAACGGTAATAACTGTTTGGTTTTGTAAGAAAAGCGTAACGTCGCTTTGTGTTACTGGCTGTTTAGTTTCCTCTGTGGGGGTAACTGTTGGGTTCTGCGTCGGTGTAGCTGAAGCTGTTGGCGTTGGAGTTGGAAGTGGTTGAGGAGATGTTAATGTTGGGTATGGCGTGTTGTCTATCGTGCTTGCGTAGGTGTTGCTGGAGTCATTTTTGCTGATAGTTACTGTCAAGGTTTCGCTCCATCCGCTGCCTTCACCGTTTAATATGCGATAAGGCCATGTTGAAACAAATCCCCATGTTTCGTAGCCAATAACTGCCCTGACTTGGAAGTCTATTTGGTCCCCGTCTTGAAACCGCAGAAACGTATTATACTTGTTGACGGTGAAGTTAGTAAACTCATTGCCGTATTCTTGCTTTAGAAATGGATAGTCTTCGCCGCCATAGAGTGATGTCCATTTGTCTTCAAAGCGCCCTTTATAGCGGATGTCATAGTAGAAGTCGATGGTCAAGTAAGTGTCGTAACGGCTAGTTGTATTGGGGTTAGGTATCGAGTATGAGTTAAAGTGTTGGTTTTTGATTTCCCCTTCCACTCTTATTTCTTCAACATGATACCCCAAGTTTTTGCCCTGTTTTCCTGTGTAGGGGTCAGTGTAGTATGTTGTTGGAGTGTCGTAGGAGTAGTCAACCACTTGGATACTAAACTGTGGAACGGAAGGCTTAGGTATTGACTGCGCCGAAGCAAATTCAACCATTATTAGGCTTGATGCTGTTAGGGCTATGATTAGCAGTATGGTTGCAAGTTTAGGTTTACTTGTGCCTTTTTCCATGCCCAAATCCCTAAAATACCTTCTGCGATACGTGATTAAAGGGTTCTCGTAAAAGTTCCTTGACTAAAACTTAGTCAAGAAACCTTGACTAAGGGATTGAATGTATGTTTATGGAAAATCTGCACTTTTTAAGTATGGGCTGTCCATTAAGCAGGTTTAGGGCCATGTATAGAAAGTCTTATTTTCCAAGACAGTGGCATATCATGGTTTATGGGGTATCCGAAAGAGCGATTAGCCGCAGCGGTCTTTTTTGTGGCAGTCACGCAGTTCATTTTAGGTCTTGCCATTGCTGAGGCGCTATATCCCGGTTACAGTCTGTCGGGCAATTATGTAAGCGACCTTGGAGTTGGACCATCCGCCATAGTCTTTAACTCGTCTGTCTTTCTCTTGGGGCTACTGCTGGCTTTTGGAGTCTATTTTTTAAGGCAACATTCAGGTCTCAAAATCGTAAATAGGCTGCTTTTTATAATGGCTTTGGGCGCTATGGGCGTGGGCGTCTTTACCAAAAACTATACACTTGCGCATGGTGCCGTGGCTTCAGTGGCTTTCTTCTTTGCCGGGTTATCCGCTTTGACATCTTCTAAATTGCTGAAAAAGCCGTTTTCACTGATAAGCATCGTTTTAGGAGCGATGACCATTGGAGCGTTGGTTCTTTTCTCAAGCGGTCTTGCCGCAAGCGGTTCACTCACCAGCGATGTTGCCTACGACAGCAGCTTCTACTTAGGTTTAGGCCCGGGAGGAATGGAACGCATGATAATCTATCCGTCACTGATGTGGCTTGCCATGTTTAGCGGTTACTTAGCTATGCAACAAGACAAAAGCATGCTGTTAGAAAAATGAGCAGTTTTTTGCAATCTTATTGTTGTTAGGCTGGCATGTTAGCCTTTGATTACTCTTTAGACACTGTTGGTGAATTGTCTCCTTCAGGGGCTAAGGGGAGCCTAGAGCGGTTATACTCTCTAACAAGCTGAACGTTAGTTGCAAAAGAGGCATTTGCGCGAGCGTCGAAGGCAAGCTTTAACTCTTCTAGCTGCTTATCAATTTCCGCTATTTTTTCCAAGGCGTAATTGTTTACGCTTAACCAATGCTGCAACGAGTCAGGCTGGTTTTCAACCACGCTGTTCTTGGATGATTCAAGAACTTTTTCCCATTCTTTGCGTTGATATTCAAAAAATGACACCTTGGTTTCATAAGGGATTGAATCTGGTAAACGCTTCATAAATAATACCTCTACTGGTTCACCTACAAAGGGCGTATCATTAGATGGAAGGGTGAACTAGTTATATCTCGCTTTGTAGTTGCTAACAAGTGCCCACAACTCGAAGCGATGCCGCATATTTCAATAATAAAAAAGACAGGCCTTTGTTGCTTGTGTTACTTTTAGTGTTGCGGTACTTTTTCTGGTTTAATGTTGTCCATAAAACCGTTTGCAAAGCCGTCAAACCGCAAATTCTCCATCATTAACAGCCCTATGGCTCCGCTTGCGCTGCCCCAGTCACCCCTGATTGCTTGGTCTAAGCCATCTATGGTTCTAATTTTCTTGTCATCCAACGCCTCACAAAGATAAGTAATGTAACCTATAGCACCTTCCAACCGTGCCTTCTGCAACATCCGCTCAAGCTCATAACGGTTAAGAAGCACATCAGAATCAGCTATGTCTTCAGTCATTCTTTTTTGCCTCTTGTATGTTAACAGCCATTTCTTTGGTGTATATTGCCCTTTTTTTGGGATGACTTGGCGGAGGCACAAATCCGTGTGGATTGGTTGTGGGGGTCTCATGTTTGTCACTTTAGGACATAATTGTTATTAATTATTAGATTATGAACCTTTTTTAATAACTATTAATGCTATTAACAGCCATTAGTGAGCTATTAACATGACCAAAAAGCTCAATACTTTCTTGTTTGAAAAGAAATTCAGTAATTCAGAAGTTTAGGAAAACTGTCATTGTTTTTGGAGTACAATTATCTTGTCGCTTTTGAGATTTAGGAAGTCTTTGTCTTTAGTTATGAGGACCTCGTTGCTTGCCGCTGCGATTCCAGCAATCATAATGTCTAACTCGTTTATCAAAGTGCCTTTGGCTTTGAGTTTCCTGTATATTTTGACTGCTTCAGTTAAAGCGTCGGTTCCAAAATCAAGGATTATAAATCTGTTTAGGAGGTCTGTAATGTAGTTGGTGTATGCTTCTGGGGCGCTTCTGAGCATTTCATATTGGGTAATTATTGTTGTTTTGATTCGTTCTTTTTCTTGATATGACGCTATGAGGTCAAGGGCGTATTCTTTCTTTCGTGATACATCAACCATTAGTGAGGTATCCAGTATGACCATGGTGCTCACGCAAAAGAAGCAGACTTTCTGGCGGTTGCATTCTTTCGGCCTTTTTCGGTTGCAGATATTATTGCGTTTGCGGCTTCGTCGCTTAGGGGTTCGTTAGCGCCTAGAAAGGTTAGTATGCTTTTTGGGTCGCCTTTGTTTGTGCATTCGGTGATTAGAGTTTTTAGGAGTTCTGTGAAGGATTTGCCGTTTTTCATTCGGGAGAGGTCTTGGTAGACTTCGTCGGATATGGAGATGATTTTTACCATTCGCGAATCACCAGTTAATGTATGTATATATGCATGTATATAACAACTTTGGCTGTCTATAAGAGCCACTTAAACAAAACACCATGTAATGAAGAGGTGACTTTCAGGGCTGGCATCTTAGACGTAACCTCTATTTTGGCTCACGCCCTTAGCATGTTAAAACCCTTTTTGCGCTTTATATAGGGGGTAGCTCGTGGAGAGCAACAGCACACGCTTCAACATTGCTTTATATAAGGGAGGGGGGGTCAGCTGAGAGAGACCTCGCCGTCTCCATGTTGACTCCTGATTTGCGCATACGTTTTCATATACGCCTTTAAATAAGGGGGGCTATAGAAAAAACCGCACGTCAAGCGCCCAACCATGCCACCTGATATCAAATTGTATATCAAAACGTATATCACCCACCCAAAAAAATCAGCCATTGCACACACAAACACCCCCCCTTTAGCAACCCAAAAAAAGCACTTGGTTTTAGGCGTTATTTTTATAAGCCAAACTCCAACAGTTACTTGCATGCAAGCAGAAATAGGAATAATCGGCGGAACAGGTCTAAGCGACCCAAAACTTTTCACAATCATAAAAGAAGTTAACCTTGAAACCCCATACGGCAAACCCTCCGACGCCATAACCATCGGCGAATTAAACGGAAGAAAAGTCGCGTTTCTACCAAGACACGGCAAAAAACACACCATACGCCCAACAGACATCCCAGTACGCGCAAACATCCACGCACTAAAACAGCTCGGCGTAAAACGCATACTGGCGCCATCAACAGTTGGTTCACTACGAGAAGAATACATGCCAGGCGACATCGTCTTCACCAACCAATTCATCGACCGAACAACCAGACGCGAACAATCCTTCTACACAATCGCAGAACAAAAAGTCTGCCACATAACCGTAGCAGAACCCATGTGCCCACAACTACACAAAACCGTAATCCAAGTTGCAAAAAACCTGAGCATAAAACACCATGAAACAGGAACATACGTATGCATTGAAGGCCCAAGATTCTCAAGCAAAGCAGAGAGCAAAATGTACCGCATGTGGGGAGCAGACATCGTCGGCATGACACTCGTCCCCGAATGCGTACTGGCAAGGGAAGCCGAAATATGCTACACCTCCATCTCAACCGTAACAGACTACGACGTCTGGAAAGAACACCCCGTCTGCGTGGATGACATCGTTAAAACGATGAGCGCTAACATTGAAAACGTAAAACGCATCCTTGCAGAAACCATAAAAACCTTGCCATCCGAGCAAGACTGCAACTGCAAAACCGCCCTGCAGGGAGCATTCGCATCACATTAATCAGGAGAAAATAGTAATGAATGAAACCAACCAACAAATCGACTTGAAAACTAAACTTAGAAGCCAAAACTTCAAAGGCGTATGCTTCTGGGACATCGCCCCAATCCTAAAAGACAAAGACTGCTTAAAACAAACAATCAAGCAACTAGCAAACCACTATAGAGGCAAAAAAATCGACGTAGTTGTTTCAAACGAAGCCAGAGGATTCATCGTTGGAGCAGCACTCGCATACGAACTCGGCGCAGGCTTTGTCCCAATCCGCAAAAAAGGCAAATTACCCTTCAAATGCATCGACTTAACCTACCAAAAAGAATACGAATCAGACACTATCCAGATTCAACAAGACGCCATCGACAAAGACCAAAACGTCCTCATCATCGACGACTTACTAGCTACAGGCGGAACAGTAAAAGCCAACATTGAACTCATCGAAAAACTGGGCGGAAGAATCGTCGGTTTGGGCTTTTTAATTGAGCTTGAATATTTGGATGGCAGAAAAGTAATCGGCGATAAATACGACACTTTCTCTCTAATCCAAATTGCTAAACCAAAATAGAAAAAACATAGAGTTGGGCTTGGCGCGCACATAGAGGGCACAATTCAAGCGCCATTCATCTTTTCTACCTCCCTGGATGGCGAAAAAATAATTGCGAATGGCTAAATCGCTTCCTTGTGCCTTCCGAAAAAGCCGGTTTCGCCAAGCCCCAGCTTTCCCAGCTGCATTCTAAACCAAGGGAGTGCAGCATTATATGGATTTGTTGTTGCAACTGTACAGCAACTCACATTTAATAGCTTGCTTCAAGAAATGTGTAACATTAGAAAGGTGGTTGTTTGGAAACCGTTTTTGAAAACTTAGAGGTACCCACAAACTTGGGGTTACCAATTATTGAATCAGCACTTGCTAAACCGCTAAGGCAAGCTTTTGTTTTCATTAGCACTGAAACAGAATCTTATGAATCAGCCCTTGAAGATCTAAAAAGGATTGAAGGGGTAGATGAAGTTCATCCTTCACGAGGAGCATACGATATTATCGCAAAAGTAAGCGGCGAATCCTTAGAGAACTTAAGAGAACTAATTTTCAGACGAATAAGAAACATTGAAAATGTTAAGTCAACCCTTACTTTAATGGTGATTCCACCTACAGAATTTAGTGAAGCCACCTTAAAGTAAGAATGCTTAATGAGTAATCGCTGGAGCCATCAACTGTTTATGCTTAGAGCTGCCAGAGTCTTGAGCGATTTGAGCATCAATCATCGGCATTGGCAAAGCAGAGCCAATTTTTTGACACAGCAGATTTAGAGAGTTTTCTGTAAAGTTAAGCATTGTTTTGCCGTCAGAAGTTAACTCGTACACTTTGCGTGGTCGCTCGTTACTCATGTCCCATTGACTTGCAATGTATCCTTTCTTTTCAAGCGAAGATAATAAAGGATACACTGTGCTTGGACCAAAATAAACCCCGAAGGATTTACGAATCTTCGTTATCACTTCATACCCATGCATGGGTTGAGTGTTTAGAAATTGAAGAATTATAAGGTCTAACAAGCCCTTGGCAAGTTTTACTTGGACCTCTTTTTGTAAATTTCCCATCTTCTCCACCTTTTCCTCGTTTTTTACTTTTTTGCCTACCTATTTAGCGAATCTTTATACAGACTATTCATTATTTAAACGTTCAGACATACCGCAGCAATATCAACACATACCTCAGCATACGATAAAAGTCACATTTACAGCAAATAAGAAGTAAAAATCAATATTTTAAGCATGAAAGCCCTTGAAATTCAAAATCAAACAAACTGTACAACAGATAAACAACAAACACAATAGCCATCAGACTCAAGACTGAATACACCAGCAAACGCTTTTTTAACATCCTTTTCCCATGCATTAAAAACGGGAAATGCCCTAACGAGAAAAAATCTATTCAATTCAACCGCTTATACATGAAAAAATTGAATTGTTGTACAGTTCAAGAGTAAGCGAATAACTGTTTTGTCTGGGTAGCAATTCCGGGAATATTCCATATTCAGTAATATAGCTGAAAAAAGACATATTAACTCAAGATTTATTGACTAACAGTTAGAGCAGATTCTGTATTAGCGAAAATCTCAACTGTATTAGGCACTTTCTGCATACATACTTGAATGTGTTTCCAAAGCATAATACGCGTGTGCCAAGCGCTGTTTTTACAGAACGGACATTCGAATATTGCCTGTTTCAATCATATCACCTTACCCAAGAAAGTATCCTGTGCGTCATATAATGCTATGTGGCTGTAACAAGACAGCAACAACCTTTAAAGACGATTCAAGATAAACGCTCGAGTACGTTCAAATTTGTCTAGATAACGTAAAATAATATTCGACACAGTGATAATCTGAGCATCAAGAAGCCTTGAAAGCAGTAAAGACACTGCAAATGTAAAAAGCCCCAGCAGAACCAAAGCAAAAAAATCTGTGATTAAAAAAATGCTAATTAAAGAGTAAGTAAGCAAGCCTGTAATCACACCCATAATCGAAGACCGAATAATAAAGTAAAGCCTTTGCATGCAAACTGAGGCTGAGACCACATTCATGATAGCTTCTTTTCTATTTTGGCATTCTGCGTCAAGTTCCTCTTGGCTTTTTCCTTGAAGTGCAGGATCAACATAAGCGGATTCGTACACGCTTTCACAGATTTCTTTGCTTACGATTTCCTCAAGATCAACTTGAATAGCCAGCATTAACTCATCTTCAGTTCGACCATTAGTTTTCAACGTCAACACAGCACCTCAACAATTTACATTTCAAAAAGATTGAACAAACCAACTGTATCAACAACCAGAGCCAAACCAAATTTGACCTAAAATCCAAATATAGGTATAACACCGAGGTTCTTAATAGTTATACCTAAAGAACGAGTTAAACTCGTTTTGGCATGATTTATAAAATCGTCTGTGTAAACAATACATGGAGCTAATTTTTATGCCAAAATACTAGTTAATTCAGCGATTCTACGTTCAGGTGAAGACCCCAATGCTTGCGCAACAGGAGCTGCAAAAATGCTTACCAGCGGAAAAATCAAGGACATCACCGTAAAATCTTGTTACTGCTGCACTAACGAGCAAAGAGTTGCATTCCTAATAGATGCGCCAAGCAGTGATTCAGTTTTAGAGGTTATGGAAAAAATTGACGTACCAGTCGCATCAATATTAGAAGTAGAAGAAGCAAAGGTAAGCTAAACCGCGTCTTATCAACAGCCCTCTTTTCCTTTTTTCTTTAACTATAGTTTACTGGCTAAATCACGGTTTGCATGTGGGTATCTTATTGAATCCACAAGCGTTTTTATTTTGCAAGAGCTTCATAGAAATGCAAGTGTCAATTAATCAATAGAAAAACACAGCTTTTTGAAAAATTTTTCTCTTGAATGAGGAAAAAGGCATGGCTATTAAAAGGGTCAACCCAAAAACGGTTTTTTCAACGGTTTCTTCAGTCTTAATTCTACTATTTTTTGCGTCAATAATATTCCAAACAAGCCCTCAAACAACACAAGAAAACAGTCAAACAGTTGATCTTAGTGGTTCACAACAGTTTATACTACTGCAAGCAAGGCCAACACCTACTCCAAAACCAACCGTATCACCAAGCCCGACACCTTCCGCCACAGCATCCCCAACAGCTTCTCCAGCACCAACACCAACTCCCAGCCCGACACCAACAGCAACACCAAAACCATCACCTACACCCACTCCAACCGCAACCCCAAAACCGACCGCCAGCCCTAAACCAACTCCATCCCCAACACCCGAACCAACGCCAACCCCTACAACTTCACAGACGCCAGAGCCAACCGCTACGCCAACTCCAGAACCAACCCCAACAACAAGACCCTCAACATCAACAGCGCCAATCGAAAACCCAAAACCAACCACCCACTCCACTCCAACACCTTCCCCGACACCAAAATCTACACAAACCCAGCCGCCAAAAACACCTAACCCAACTAAAACACCTGCGCCCACACGCTCACAACTGACCACCACAGTCCAAGAAACTGACCCATACGTACATGATTACTCGCTAGGCGCGGTGGTGGCGATGGCGATTATGGCTGGATCAGCGGTTGCTGCTCTGGTTGTTAAAAGAAAACAAAACATTGCAAAGGCTTGATTTTGATTAATTACAAATTTTTAATTGTTTACTAATTCATTCTTCAAATAAATAAAAATTAAATACATTTCAGCTTGCTGTTTAATCGTTGATTTGGTTGTTTGAGAAGAGAGCAGGTTCTATTACTTGGGGCGGAATCCGAGGAAACGCCGTAGTCTTGAAAAAAGGGACAAAAGCAGAATCCAAACTAACAGCAGAAATACAGGCGTAAGATTATGAGCGGAGGTTTTCTCTATGGTCGAAGCGTAAAAGAAGAAAAACGCATCCACTACGAGACATTTGGAGATGTCAAAATTGTTCATGGTGGCAGTAAAAGCTCTTTGCCGCCTGCCGCTCAAGACAAAATTTTAAACGCGGGGCTGAAAAACAAAGAAGCGCATGTTATCCAAAACGGCGATACTATAGTAACGGGAAATAACGGTTATGTGCTGTCCTTGACAGGCTCTGCGACGAGCACCCAGCCTGATGAACACATGGAGGTAACGATATATCCTAACAGCGAATTGAGGTTGGCAGTTAGCGAATTTAGAGAAAACTTGGATAGAAATGTCAATTCTGATGGAAGTACTTCTGAAAGAAAAGTTAGTGGGCAAAAATTCGATGCTTTCGAATTGGTAAAAGGACTATTTAAGGTAAGTATATCAACAAAGGGCTTATTGGAAAACAAAATAATATTGCCCGCCAACTCGCCTAAAATAGCGTTTGGTCCCATGTCAGGAAAATTTGGGAAGTACAAGTCTGTAACTAGTTATATCTTAGTAAATGATGACGGCAGCATCTCCCTTTTCGGCTTTTTGAACTCAATAATTCACAAAGGAATCAATCAAGAAATTAACTACATGAAACTTGTGACAGGAAGTTATGGAAATTTCAAGAATATTGCAGGCGGTGGCTTTGGAGTAAAAGTAACTCTTACTAGAGATAGCATTTACCTGTCGGACCTCGTTGAGCATCCTGACCCTCTAGTGGATTCAGTGTCCAAGAAGGACAAGGCATTGCTTAACTACAAAGCGGCTTCTTTAACAAAAGAATTTGACGAAAAATCCAAAAAAGAGCATGTGTTCAAAGTAACAAGCAAGACAGAAAAGGAGCAGGCAATGCAACAAGCCTTAAAGGATTTAGAAGAAGCAAAATCAAAAAAGGATTCTAGCGCTGCTGAAGCTGCACAGATTAGGATAAAGCAGCTTGAATTGATTTCAACAAGCGACAAACCCGTCGAGTTCAGAGACAAGTCAACGGATGGTGTCATGGAGAAAAACGAGGAAAGCTTGGCAGATGCACTCAGAGAACTTGAAGGGTCTCTTCCGTCATCATCGCTATTTAATCAGGAAGATAAATTCGTGGTAAAAGATGTGACTACGATATCAAAGAATTACTTTGATATAATGGGCGATTTTCACACCAAACAAGTAGCGTTTAACGACAAGCTCCATGACTACAATCTGAACGCTTTGCGTTATCGAGAATACAAGAAGAAAGTGGAAAAAGGGGAATCTGTACCGAATAAAGAAAGAATACTTGAGCTTATGACGCTGGAAAAGAAGGAAAAAACAGCTTTCGATCAAGATCTAAAAAAGATGAAACAGCAAAAAGGTGTTATCGCTCAAACTGCTGCCAAAGACATAAACATTTCAGTTAACTATAACAAATTTAAAATAATGCTTGCTAAGCTCGAGAAAGGCACAGAAATCGCGTTTAAAACAAGCCCGCCAGGAAAAGAATTTCTTGTTTTGTATCTAAGCCTGAAAAGTGAAGCTAAAACGACAAATTATTTCTATCCTGACGAAGAGTTGACTTTGGTTTGTGAGAGTGAAGTCGTGAAGCCTGAGGGGTATACCACCAAAACAGATGTAGACTCTGGACAAACCGTTGAAGGCAATGTAACATTTATCGTTCCGGAGAGCGCTAAAAAATTCAAAGTAGAGTTAGGCAAAAAAGGAACACAGAAGTTAACAGTTGAAATGGAGATTTAATTATTTGAATTCCACTAATTGATTGTTTATCCCCTCAACAATCTTGTAGTAAGGAATCCTTACTCCCACTATTTCGCCTTGGCTTGCTGAAGAGAGTTTCTTGTTGTTTTTCTCAATGTCTATTATGAAAATTTCTGGGGGAGCATTGTTCAAATGCATACCATTAGATAGGCTTCCATCTTCAACTTTCCCATAAAGAACCATCTCGTTACCAATCCTGAATACAGCGCTTATAAAGAATTTTGACATGAAGGAAGGTGATGTAAAATTCAAAATTTAAAATTTTTTATGATGATTTTGGACGTACACAAATTTATGAGTTTGAAAAATGATGTTGCAGTTATGGATATCTTTGGAAAAGTAAAGAGCGACTTGGAGTACAGAGCAGGTTCAGCAATTTCTAATACTATTACTAACAAAGTCAAGAAAGGTTTCGAAAAAGGTAACAAATGTCCAAAGTGCAAAAAACCAATTAACGACGCCACCTTGAAGTTCTGCCCTAACTGCGGCACAAAACTCTCAATTACCTGCCTTAAATGCAATACCGATTTTCTCGCTGGCACAAAATTCTGCACTCAATGCGGCGAAGCCTTAACTTAGTTGCCTTGTCAGAATTTAGTTAAACCACAAAAATAATCCTTAATTTTTGAAAAGTTTCGGAAAAGCAGCAACTGGACGTAATCAGCGAGCTGCAAATGGTAAGTTGGTGCCGAGGGCAGGGTTTGAACATGCGACGACTCGGTCTTCAGCCGAGCGCTCTCCCAGGCTGAGCTACCTCGGCACAGATTCCTGGGACTCCACAACAAACATGAGTTATGATGTTTTAAAGTTTTCTGAGCGCAATCATATTTTGTTAAGATTACTTTGAGGATTTGAAGTTTGAGGTTAAAGTAAAAATACGAGAAGGGAGCTTTGCAGATGGTTAATTTGCCGTTAAATCAGTCAGCATTTTACTATACAATTCACCGTATTAGTTAACTGATAACTCCATATTCTCTTACTTTTTGCAATATTTCGCAACCCTTATTATCTAATTCTTACATTTTGTATCATGGCTAACTTTTAGGAGGAAGAAAAATTTGAATGGTAAAACATTCGAATCAACCTTCTCTGCTAATCGTGAAGCAAAAGTGTTCTCTGCAGCATTGATTTCAGTGTTAGCCATCACCGCAGTATCAGCTGGTTTATCCTCAGCTTTAGCACAATATACAAAAATGCCTGATAGACCAACAGCAACCGAAGTCGCAGCTAGCCCAACACTCATCGGTTTAGGACAAGAAGTACTAATTAACATCATGACGTACCCAGCCCCATCAGGTCCAACCTATGAAGCACAATCATTGGTGCCTGATTTAACAGGCGGCTTTTCTAATATTTCTTTAACAATTACTCATCCTGACGGTACCAAAGAGACTTTTATGCCAATTGATGAGACTCTAGAACAAGTGGGCATTAGAATACCTGGGCAGCAGCAAATTGTGGGTCACTTGCAATTTCGCTATAAACCTAAAGCCGTTGGTAATTATTCTTTATCGGCAAGTTTTCCAGGAAAAACTTACACGACCGATAACCAGTATAAAGGTCTAAACCTAAGCGTTTACTATAAACCATCAAGCTCTACTTTCAAAACAACATTCACCGTCCAAGAAGAACCCGTCTTATCTGGTCAACTGAATGGTTATCCTTGGTCACCACTTCCTGAAGACTACTGGGAAAACCCTGTTCAAACCGACAATAGAGAATGGTACGCTATTTCAGGCGATTGGGCACAGATTGGATATAACATAGAAGGCTCCAATTATAACATTTTTAGCAAAGCACCCAATTCCCCACATATTATATGGTCACAAACAGTTAGTCAAAGCGGCTTAGGCGGTGGAATCTGGGGTAGTTTACCTTACGCTGCCACAGGACACGGCACATTTTCAGGAGCACCAGTAATTTTGGATGGAAAATTCTATCAAGCAGGAAAGCCAGGATACTTTAACTGCTACGATTTGCGCACAGGAGAACTGTTATGGGAAGCTCCCGGAAGTATAACGCAGGCTCAAAGGATTGATCCAGCATTCCAAACTGCAAGCCAGCAAAACGAGGGAGCAATTGACAAGTGGCTTTGGGGTGGTACTGCGCCGTCACTTTTTGCGCCAGGAACTGGTTCATGGCAACGATATGACCCATACACTGGTGGTCTTCTACAAAACATAACTAATGTTCCAATGGACTTGACTGGGCTAAAGTTCGAGGATGGAAGCCCCATAGTCTGGGCGGTTCAAGCGGACATGTCAACGTTTAACACTACTCTGCCAATGAAATTGACCTCTGTTAATTTGATAAAATGGAATTATAGCAAATTAATAACAACCGTTGGATTCATGAACATCCCCAGCAGCGATTGGCAAGACGGCGTTGAATGGAACGTTTCAGCGGTACAACCTGACCAAGTCAGTATTGGCGACAACAATTTCAGGGGACCAAATGTTTACCCATACCGTGAAGCGAACATTGTGGTTGTTAAGACTCCAAACGCTATGCAGATAGCGGCTGGTTACGATTATAACACTGGAAAGTTTGTTTGGAAAAATAATGCAACAGTGTTAGACATTGATGTTCTTTTGGCAGGTATCGCAACAAGTCCCGCTGGTCCGCTGATAAAGTTTGACGGAGCTTCACCTAACCTTGTAGCTTACGATGTTAGAACTGGTCAGGAAATTTGGCGAGCATCAACCGGCAATTTGCCTTGGGGCATGCTTCCAGGCTACACTTACGTCTACAACAATAACACCCTATTTATGGGAAGCTACGATGGACATGTTTACGCTTATGACATTAAAACTGGCAAGAAGGTTTGGCAAAGTGACTTCTTAGGTGAGGAAGCTGAAACTATCTACAACAATCAGCCGTTCAATGGAATGGCGGCAGGTGCAGACGGCAAAGTCTACTTCTCAACTGCAACCACTTACAACGCA
>CAYMLF010000004.1:0-26511 GCA_964391275.1 uncultured Candidatus Bathyarchaeia archaeon | reverse complement strand
CATCATCGTAAATCGGCGTTGGATAGTTATTTACAAAAAAGCCTTTCCTAACACCGAACACTTCAAACCCTGATTCAAAGTGTCTGGAGCTTGCCTTAACTTCAAAACGGCTTCATAGATAATCCTGCCAAAAGTTAGCAAGCGGTGTTGCTTTAAAAGGTCCTCGTACTTTTTCATTTTCCTAAAGAATTCAGGCGCCCGCTTCTTGAGTTCAGTCTCATCTAACAACTCATCCCAAGCCATGTTAACAGTCCGCAGAAAATCACGAATGCAAGTGGAATAAGAAGTGCCCGGAATATGAAGCCCCATTCCCCAACCATGTCGCAAAAGGAAAGCAATTTCCTGATTATCATCTAACACGTTGTAGTTTCCAAAGCGGAAATGGTCCTCAAGAACCCTTTTAGCATAGGCGTGGATGGTGCCAATGTACATTTCACCAAGGTTGGCGGTGGCTTTTTCTCCGCAAATTTCGCCGACACGCTGGTAAACGCGGCTCTTCATGCTCTGTGCAGCTTTCTCAGTAAAAGTAAAGGCAACAATTTCTGAAGGCGGTACTTGCTTAACAGCCAAAAGATAAGCGATTCGTCGAGTCAATGTTTCAGTTTTTCCAGCGCCGGCACCTGCAATTATACGGTTGTAGCGGGATTCGGACAGGACAGCCTTTTTTTGGTCGTCGGATAATGGTTTTGGTGTGTTGAGGATTTTTTCTACTAATGCATTGTTACCAGACATGGGAGTTTGCCGTCTAAACAATTCGAGCGTTAAGACATAAGAGATTTGCGTATTTTAGCTACATCAATTTACTAGCATGTTTGTAAATCATTCATTGGAAGCTTTGGAGATATTTGATAAGCTCCGCCCAGCTACCCGTTTTCCACATCACTGTATCGCCTGAACGGCCAAGCCTCTGACATTCCGCCAAGATTTCAGCTTTGGATTCCATCCAGATATCTCTGCTACGAATTCTTGAGATTAACTCAAAAACGGGGTAACCTAACGCTTCTTTTGTAACACGGTGCTTGTAACTTGTACGTTCTGAAAGACAAACAAACGCAAACCCGACGTTCATACGTTTCCTTATTCGATCAAAGTTAGCTTTAGTTCTTGTTGTTTGGTCCGTGACAGCGTTGTTTTTTATTTCAAAAACTACTTGGACATCCTTGGGGTGGTAGGGCGTATCTTCTGGCCTGACCCCTTTTCTTAGGAGCATTAAATCGATTTCCATGCTGCCAACTTCATCGTCAACCAAAAATTCTCGGGTCAACGAAAGATTTAAGTCTCTGCTTAAGAGATGCGAACGGATAATGTTTTCCGTTTCCTTTCCGGAGATTTCAGACTTTTCCGTTCGGTTCAATTCTCTACCTTTTAAGCTCTTGGCAGCTTTAAACTTCTCAGCCATTTCCAAAAGCATCTGGAGCTCTTCATCAGTTGTTTTGAGGGGGGATTTTTGAAACATATTGCTCGCCCGGATTTTATTTTAGAATTCTATGTTAAGAATTCTTTGAGTTTCGGTCAACAGCCATTTGTGCCTTTTTTTGACTTCCTTAAGCGTCCAATTACTATTGATTAGAATTCTTTTGCTGATTTCAAAACCCGTAACTCCGTCGATACCTTTGCCTTTGTAAATGGTCTTCTTAATTTCGAATTCATTATTGCTCGCCTGAATATTCTTCTTACCGGAAAGTAGAGTCAAGTTTCCAATTCTGCTAAGCCAAAGGTCTGCATCTGGTTTCTCCCAGTTCTTGCGCCATCCAACTTTCTTTTCCCACTCCTCTGGCAATATGTGATCTATATGCAAGTTTCTTCCGCATTCTATTATTACTGATTCATCGGTCTGAGCACGTTCTATCAAGAGTAAGAGAGGTTTAGCCCAAGAATAAGGATAGGCATCTGCGTCAAGGTTTTTTCTTACCCACTCCATAACACTATCAATGGCAAACTTTTTGGAAATTTGGTTTTGAATTTTTACTATGGGCTCGCCTTTCTTAATCTGTTTGATTAAAAGAAATGAAAAATTTCGAGTTTTAGTAGTAGTGTAGTTTGCCAACCAATACGAGTAGTAAAGCCTTTTCAATTCTTCACACAATTTGGGAAAACTTTGGTAATCTTTCATTTTTGCTGTAATGAGGATAGTTTTCCAAAAAACAGTATCTGGCAGAAGCTTGAGCGCCTCAATATCCTTTGATTTCTTGCTGATTATTTCATCATAAAACTGGACGAATTTCTTTAATTGGTAAACGACTTGGTTGGAATCCTTATTTTTGAAATTTGCTTCTAACTCTTCATATAAAGATTTCTTTGGTTTGCCTGCAATTAAAAAGTGCCTGTAATATGTTAACAAGTCGGTTACCGATTCACCATTATCTTCCATAATTCGTTCAATGTCCTGCCAAGATGTGGTGAATTGCTTACGCTCTTGATCCGTGTTTAGTCTACTTAGAAGAATGCTCTTTGTAAGATCAGCTAAGCTAAGTTCCAAACCCCTAGTGTTCAGAGTTTGAAATAATTTGATTGCTGAAACGCGATTCGAGCAAGTGATGGTAATCATTACAACGTTTCCAAGAAGGTACTTGACAAAATCTTTGACCTTTGCTTCGCCCTGTCTTTTATTTAAAGCGTCAATACTACTCTTGAGAATACTTGCAGCGTTGGCAAATTTCCATTTATGCTGCGCTTTCTCTTTTTTTGTTAAAGCGTTTGTCGGTAGAATTACCTTTTCCAAAACCTCTTCCTTAAACTGGTTCTGGTAATGTGCTTGGGTAATTAGAATTAGTCTATACTTCTCGTCGACGGCACTCTTTACAGCGTTTGCAACTTGCCTCTTAAGAGAGTCTTTAGAGTCCAAGTTCTTGAATTGATAGTCCCTTAAAACGCTGAAAAGAATTGTTAAGGTTGTTAGACGCTGTTGGCCATCAATAACTTCAAGTTCATCTGAATCGTTTTTTGCTAAAATCAATGGTCCGAGAAAATAGAGCTTGTCTTTGGCTTCGAAAGCTGCAAACACGTCATCCCAGAGCAGCCCTATTTCATCCTCGCCCCACTCATAGGGTCTTTGGTAATCAGGAATTTTGTAGTAATTTGTTCCGTCAAAAAGTTCCCGGACGGTTTTAGTATTTGGTTTGAAATCCCCAACTATCTCTGTCAAACTTGAACGCCTTCCGTGTTATCTCTCTGTAACTCTATTTTACATTTGTGCTGGTAGACCGAGAACTAATTTCCACTTACCGCTCTACTTCGTCTCATAAGTATTGTTTCAGGGTTGTTGCTTTGAAGGGAAAACGCCCGCAAACATATACTCGCTTACATTAGGGAATCAAACATGCTGTCGGATTCTTCTGTTAACCTATCGTCCCAGCATTCCCAGCACATACCATCATGGCTTTGGTATTCGTCTTCGGTGATTTCTTTGCCGCAGACTTGGCACTCATGTTTTTTACCGGACACTTTCTTGATTCCTCTCGATTAGGTCGTCTATTACGTCGTTGAAGGTTTGAGCTTTACCGGTCTTAGCCATCTGCTGGCCTAGTAGGCGTGTGAGTTTTTGGTGGACACTGTCGGATACCCGTATGGTTTTCAAAGCGACACCTTACAGGTAATTTGGTGCACTTGAGTTATAAAATAAACGGCAGTCACTTTCACTCAACCCTCTACGGTTCTGCGGAGTCGTTGTATCTTTGGTTTTTTATGCGCTCTGAGTTAATGATTGCGTCTTGAGGTCTTAGTGGATAATGGAGGGTAATATTCTCTGTATGCTTGATGACTTAGAAGCACCAGCCATGGAGGCCTGCAACCGGGGGGTTAAGCTGTCAAGTATTACCGCTAAGCTTAAGGATTCAATTGATGTTACGCCGCTTCTTGGAAGGTTTCAGCAGCTTGGCTTCGTAAAAATAGTTTACAATCCATCTGTTGATGATGAGCCTCTGGTGCAGGTTACTGAGAAGGGTAAGCTTCAGATCATCGAGTTGCTGCTTTCTTTGCAACCTACTGGGAAGTGAGCGCTTGTGGTTAAGCTTGGATTTTATGTTATCAAGAAAGACGGCAAGAGGGGCATGCGGGAGTATGAAGAGGTGTATCTTCGTTTGCCTAAAGAACTGCATGAATTAGTAAGGTGCCTGCGGAACCGGCAGCTGGAGATTAAGGCAACAAGAGAGGGCAATGTTACGCATATTATGCTAATAGAAAAACAGCCTCAATAATTTGCCGCCGCACTTGTTTTTCTATGGGAAATTTGGCTTTCCTAGTCTAGAAATGTGGTCGTCAAAACGGTTCTAGTCTAGAAATACCTAAAATTGCGCTCGGTAAAACTCCGATAAAAGTAAGTGTAGAATCAGCAGTCACTCGGCTTTTTTTACATAGAGCTAGCAAAGTTGCTATTTAAAGGCGGTTTGCTGAATTTTGCCCTAAGGCATTTCTAGACTAGAAGTGTTTTGCCGCGAGATTGGTGCCTGAAAAAACATGGGTTAATGTGATAATCTAGAACGGACGCCTTTTTCTTTGCTCCAAAGATTGAGGGAGAGCGAGAGACTTTGGTGCATAAGAAGAAAAGCAGGAACAACGGCACGGAGCTTGACGTGTTCCAAGATAGAGCAGCTAGAGCTAACGCCGCAATCTTTGAAGTCCTCGCCAAAGAAAGCCCTCAAACGATCAAACAGTTACTAAAGAAAATAACCAAATACGAAGGGCTTGAAGAGACTTACTACGCAAGCCTAACCAAGCGACTGCATAACCTTAAGGAAACGGGCTTTATTGAAGAAATTAAACCAAAGCAGAAAGGTGCCCCAATAAGCTACAGGTTATGCACCAAAGCGGTTCTAGCCATGTTTCTAAAAGAAAATAGTATGCAAGACATCCTAAATCAAGCAACGGATAAACAAGCAGCCCACATACTTCTGACGCTGTTAAATGTTTTCCTGGAGGTCAATGACAAATCTGACTAAAATATTAAATTTAAAAGATACCAAATGCTAAGCAGCCGAGGTTTGAAGTATTGGCGATAAATTACACTCAGTGGTTAAATGAAATCGACAAGTCAAACAGCAAATACGAAAGCCTATTTGCCGGTGGGAAAGCAAAGCCGCCAATATTTTTCTTTGGAAACCCAGATGGCGCCATTGCCGCAACGATAGGAGTGAACCCATCAGCCACTGAATTTGAACCAACTCGACGATGGACCTATGAATACTTCAAGCCAAACCCTTTGATGCTTCGTTGTAGCAACTACTTTGGTAACCCTGTAGGTGTGCAACCTCATGAATGGTTCGAAACGTGGAAAACGTTCCTAAAGACTTTAGGGTGTTCCTACGATAAAACACCGCGAGCAATCCATCTTGATTTTTCGCCTCGTGCTACCTTATCGATGAGTACTCTCCAAAAGCAATCAAAAGACTCAGAGACTCTCTTTTTAGAGCTCATTTGCGACGATCTCAAATACTTTACAGAGCAAATTCGAGCTTACCCTTCAATCAAATATCTGTATCTTGCTGGCGCCGTAACTAAAAGATACTATGCCATCAAACTCCTCAAACGCGAAGAAGATAAACTGGGCATTAAGCTTAAGGCGATAGTTCCCTTTCAAAGCGCCGGTCCAGGTTCATATGGCATGTATAACTTAGAAGTTGGCGATAATAAAGCAAGAAAACTATTTTTCTGTTCAACCTCGCCATCATCGCGTAGTAACATAAGGCCTCACCCGCTTATTGCAAGGGGTAAATGGCTGAAATCAAACCACCCTGAATTTAGCCCTAACCTAACCACAAAAGGAGACAGCTTCAGTGTTTGATGCGACGTCTTTGAAGCAACGAATAATCGTTACTCAATCAACCGTTGAATGCCCAGTAATGGGTTGCAACCACCATGTTAATCGACAAAGAACTCATTTCCAAGCCCTTGAAGAATTCAAGTGCCCGACCCATGGCATATACATCTCTCCATCAACTTTTGAGTACAGCAACAGGACCGACAACCTTCTCTGGAAAAACAAACAAGACACCGAACGCCTTAACCAAATATGCACCGTAAAACGTGAAAGCAACCGAATGACCAGAGACAACAGCGAGGACGCCGTCACATGGAACGTTTTTAGGTATCTCGAAAAGTATTCGTTAAAGCTGCTTCTTTCAGAAATATCTGGGTACACAGTCGAGGACCCAGAGATAATCTACTGGTCACATTGCCAATCGCAGAAAGCAGCGTGGTCTGAATTGCAAAGGGCTAGGCTTGAATTTGAAACTACCCCAGAGAAAGGTTCAGAGCCAGACTTAATTGTCAAGGCTAAAAACGCTTTGTTCTTTATAGAAGCAAAAGTTAACGCCAGTAACGAAACAACTCCCAGCTCAAACAGCCCTAAAGTGGAGAAGCGCTATACTAAAGGGGGCAACAACTGGTATTCCAAAGTCCTTAACGCCAGTTTTCAAGAAATAGCAGTAAGCGCCAAGAAATATGAGCTCTTACGTTTTTGGCTGCTTGGGTCATGGATTGCAAACAATCATAGTGTTGATTTCTTTCTAGTTAATTTAGTGCCAGAACAAAGAGAACAAAACATCACTGCAGCATTTGGAAAGTACGCAATATTCGAAAGCAAGCCTAATCAAAGAAGGGCATTTCTCAGGCTGACTTGGGAGCAAATCTATGAGCATATCGCATCAAACAAAGAAATCGGTTCTGAGAAAGAGGCAATCCTTCATTATTTGAAGAATAAGTCTGCAGGATACGACAGAAACGGTATTTTGCAAAAGGCCTTCACGATAAGCTAAGGAGTTATTCGCCAATCATGAATAAGGCCATCTCTAGTTCAGCTGCAGTTATCTTGATTCCCTTGGACATAAAATAGTCCTTGATTACTTCAACACCCCAAATCAGCCGTTCATAGTGTATTGCCCATTCGTCTTTTGACTTAACCGTATCATAATCTCTTTTGTAACCTTGGTCGGGTGGGCATTTTATGAGCTTTCGTCCATTAGCTCTGAGGTCTTTTAGGGCATTACCAACTCGACTATCATATATGCAAAGCTTCTCTTGATCGGATAAGCCAATCACTTTAGTTGCACGAGCGATACCTACTCCGGAGATTTGCATCAAACATTTCGATGCTTCATAATAGTCTTGTTTGTCCACATTATCGAATACTTCACGGGTAACTTTCAAAACTTCCTCTTCATCATCAAGAGGGAAGTTACGTCCAAAGCCCCACTGAGTTACCTTATTTAGGGTGCTTAAGTCAACACCGTTTGCATTAGATTCGCGTGATTTTCTTATGATGTATTCTAAAACATCACGTCGCTTCATTGAGGACTCATAGCTCTCTCCCTTCCACGAGTACTTCTTGTTTTTTATCGTTTGGAGAATTAATGCTTCGTTGTCCTTTATCCATTCAATGATGTGTGGCTTGAACTTCTCTATGAATTCCTCTTTTCCACATCGGCCTGAAAGCAACCAATCAGCTTCATCTACAATAGGCATTTCTCTTGGCTCCAGCAACCTCTTACTTGCTACCGTGCACTCATAAAACTTGCGAAACTACCGCTTGATGTTGACACTTAAACGGTAGAAGCGCAATACGCTCCATAGATAACAAGAAATAGATGTCTTACTTTGCCAAGATTAGATAGTTTCCTTGAGACCCCCTCATAAGGAAACTCCCAGAAGGGGGGTTACAAGGAGTTTCCTTGAAAGCGCCAGATTGTTTTTGACTTCAGGCTGCACGATACCTTAAGGTGAAAACAAATTGGTAAATTTGATTGAGGACTGGGATGTCCTTGAGGAATATGCTGGGGAAAAATTGGGTTTCTACCAGCTGCTTAGCAACGATGGAATCATCGAGGTAAGAGTTCAAACCGGACGGATCGGCTTCAAAAAAGAGTTCACGGCAGGCAATGACCCGTTGCTAACTAAAATTTTAGATTTCTGCAAGAAACGCCGCTATATCCAAATCAGCGAAAACATGCGAGACGACCAATTCTTCAAGTAGGAAGCGAAAGACCTTGAGGAGACGGCTGAATCGCAAACGTTGCATAGTCTGCGGAAACCCAACTGCTGGTCTTAGCGGCTATGTCTTTTACGAGAGCGGAAGAACACGGCTAGCCGCTCCTTTCTGCCAAGAACACCTAGATAAGGCACCGCAGTACGCTGTCCCGGTCTTTGAGAACCAGGCAGCCCTTGACATCTTCCAAAAAATGTTCCCAGTGACCTATCTGCAGGACGTCAAAGGCAAACCCATCCTCTTTTTCGGCAACCACAAAACCGTGGAGTAAAAGCGATGCCTGAGCACACCGACGAGCAACTCGAATCTGTCTTTGAAAAAGTAGTCTTCGTCAGGTACATAGACCACGTCATGTATAATCGAACTTCCGCTCTTACGATGCAACCGCAAGTCAGAGAAGCTGTCGGCTGGCTGGTATATGAGGCGGAGACCTACATCATCATTTCTTATGACCACGATTCTGGACCTCCAACGCTGCATGGAGGCGACCCTAAAGCTTCGGGGCTGGTTCTGCTAAAATCGGATATTATGCGCATGGTAGCGTTTTCGCCTGAGTTGAATTTAAAAAGCAAACACGACAAACAAGAACCTGAGTATGCGTTCCGACCAACGGAGCGAAAAACAAAGTGAAGGAGATACCAAAAAATGAGCAACATCAGACTAGCACAGCCTATCATCCGCAGACAGCAACTTACAGTTGAAGACCTTAAAGAACTCAAGTTACCAATCGATATCTTAAGCGACAAAATTATCATCACTCGGAGCCTAAGAAGCTGGAAACTACGACAGTCAGTCACACTCGACCTAAACAAAGTTTTAGACGCCAAAGAGAAGGGACTTGTAAGCTACATAATAACCAGCTTCATTAGTGACCGACCTGCCCTTCTGCCTTTCGTATTTGATAATCAAAGCCTAATCAGAATGGCCCGTCACCTACTGCGCCACTACAGTGGAAGCTACAAAAGCTGTCTCATTTACACAGTCAACGTCCACAGATATTCTACATGGCTCGGCTACTCACCTGACTTAATCATAGCTGACTTAAAACCGGTCGGGAACATCCCTGACCCACAACGAGTACAAAATCACACAGGCTACCTCAACGACTACCTAGCGCAACTGCAAGACGACGGACTTAAACCAGGCGGCGTCGAGAACTACATCAAAGCTGTAAAAACCTTCTACCGAGTTAACGGCGTAAAAATAGAACTCACCGAACCCCTAAGCCGACGAGTTGTCTACAAGGACCGAGCGCCAAAACCTGAAGAACTAGCAACAATGCTTGACTTAACTGATCTACGCGGCAAAGTTATCGTTTCATGCTTCGCATTAGGCGGCTTCCGTGAAGAAACATTCTCAAAACTACAATACCGACACGTCAAAGAAGACTTAGAAGCTGGCAACATTCCAATTCACATACACGTTGAAATCGAAATTACCAAAGGCAAATACCACGACTACGACACCTTCCTAGGCGCCGAAGCAGCATACTACCTAAAACTATACCTAGACCAGCGCAGAAAGGGCACAAGGAAACTTCCGCCCGAAAACATAACCGATGACTCACCATTAATCCGCGATGAAACCCGCCGAACACCAAAAAGCATAAGCACCAAACAACTCCGCAAAATCGTACATGACCTCTACGTAAAAGCAGGCTTCATCAAGCCCAACAAAACAGGCGGCATGTACGATCTAAGAGTACACAGCATACGCAAATACTTCAAAACCCAACTAATCGCACTTGGCGTTCAAGAAGATTACGCTGACTACTTTATGGGGCACACAGTCGACACCTACCACGATATCCAAAGCCTCGGCATCGACAAACTACGCACCATCTACGCGGCAGCAGGCTTAGCTATACGTAAAAAGACGGCAATCAGCAAAATCGACACCATTAAAGAAATGATACGCGCGTTAGGCGAAAACCCCGAGCAGCTACTGACACGAGAAGCACTAAATAGAGGTAACATAAGCGAGTTATCTGTTGAGGATCATCAAGTGGGCGTGCTTACTGAAGAGTTAGCGAAGTTAATCCGCCAATCAGCGGACAGTACAAATGTTCATCGGGAGTGGTGCTACGGGCAGGATTCGAACCTGCGAACCCCTGCGGGAAAGGATTTCCCATCAGAGCGCCCATGTCAAAGCGTTGATCTTGAGTCCTTCACCTTTGACCTGGCTTGGTTACCGTAGCTCCGTTTTCTGGAAGCTAAAGAAAAAGTTGGTTCCTGCTTAATTAATTATTTCCCACGCTATTGAGAATTGCTTAGCCGCTTCGTCTCTGCCTAATATAGTATACTGCGCCTCCAGCCCCTAGAACCCCAAGTATGCCTGCGAAAACAAACGTGCCGTTTTTCTGGATGAATGTGGGTTCGTTAACGGTGACTAGAAGAATTGGGCTTTCGCATTCGTAAGCCTGATTTGTTCCTCTGAAAAACGCTTGTGCTGTCCATGTGCCTGAAACAGTGGGTGAAAATTCAGCGGTGAAAGTGCCGTTTTCAGCGGCTATGCAGCTGACTGTTTGCGTGTCTGTTGAGGTCATGAACTGCAATTCCAGCGAGTTGCCCACGATTGAAGGCGAAACCGTGCCTGTTACGGTTACGTTTTTGCCAAGAACCAATGGGTTCTCCATAGCGTTAAACGAGGTGATTTCTGAGTCTAGTTTCACATCGTATTCTCCTTCGGCTGTAAGCTCGTTTTTGAGGCTGTCTGTGGCTGAGATTTTGTATTTCACATTTGAGCCAGCTGGTTGCTTGGGGATGGTGGCGTTGCAGGTTCGGTTGTCACAGACCATGCTTAGCGGAGCAGTGGTTTCCCAATCGTTAATTGTGTAGTGCAGCGTGGCTTTTTCAATCTCGTTAGCGTCGGATTGATAAATAATTACTGTTTCATCATCTGGAGTTATTCTTCTTGGCTGGTTTACCTGTGTTAATCCGCCGCCGTAACTGGTTTTAACTAAGAATTCAATTGCGCCTGAGCCGATTTCGCCCATGAGGACTAAGTGGTAAGTAGTCATCTCTGTGGTTGCAGGCGTGTAGTTAAAGTACATGTCTTGTCCATAGAATTCGCAGCTTGCGTATGCTACGCCGCGGTAGCTTTCGCTTTCCATGTTGTAGCCGCCGATGCCTGTGCCGTTGCCGTAGAGTCCTTCTTCCCATGGAAGGGAGACATTGTTTATCTTCACGGATTGGGCGTCGCTCATAAGGTAGAGTCTTGCCTCGTACATGTCTAGTGCGTCTGGAACTTTAATGTAAACTTCAATTAGGGAGCCATCGGTTATGAATTCGTATGCCCAGTTTGTGTTGTATGCTGGTGTGCTGCCTGTTTTGCCGACGACGCCGTGAGTGTACCAAGTGTCGCATTGAATATTTTCAATAATCATGAAAGTGGCTTGCTCAGCACCGTTGCTTTCTCTGGCGTCGTTAACTAGCGTAAACATGTAATTGCCGTTTGCCTTGGGTACAAAGAATGGGGCATCCACGGTGGTCCCCAAATGCTCAGGGAGTCCAGCGGCTTCAGTGTGTAGGCTTTCCATTGTCCCGTCGGGACCAAAAACGTAAATGTCATAGTCGGTTTTTGGTTCAGGGCCAGTGTGGACCCAGTCGCCGTAGCAGTAAACATGGTATGTGTGGTTGCCTCGCAGGGGGCAAACGATAGTTACGTTTCCGCCGATGGGTATGCTGTCTACAAAAATTCTTGCTGGAAAAATTGGTTTTTCTATGAAGATTTTGTTGTTTCCGTCTTGAGTGTTGTAGTGTACCCAGTATTCGTATTCTGTGGTGCCGTTGCAGAGTCCAAGTGCGAATGCGAGCATGGCTACTGCTAACACGTAAGCTAGAATTTTTCGCGCGAATCGTCCTTTCATGGTGTAACACTGCTGTTTTGTTGTGCGCTCTTATGATGTATGGCTTATGAAGATAGAATACGTATTTACAGTCTATCATGGAATAAACGTTGGTTACCAAAAAAGAGTATAAGCACAAACACGGTTACTTAAAGGGCAAGATGCAGATCCAGCACAAAATAATCATAGGCAACAGCCAGCAAATGAGTGAAATCCCCAGCGTAAGCGTCCACTTAATGGTTACTTCGCCGCCTTACCCAATGATTGAAATGTGGGACAAGCAGTTCTGTCAAAACGACTCAAAAATCGCCAGTCTATGGAAAAAGCTTGATGCTTCTGATGGTGCGAAGGTGGTTGGGCAAATCTACGATGCAATGCATGAAAACTTGGCAAAAGTCTGGGCAGAAACCTACCGCGTCCTCATTGACGGTGGCATAGCGGCAATTAACATCGGTGACGCAACCCGCAGCATCAACGGTAAATTTCAGCTTTTCCCAAACCATGCCCGAACAGTTGAGGGCTGCGAACGCATTGGTTTTACAACCTTGCCCTATATTCTGTGGAAGAAACCCACTACTAAACCTCACTACAAGGGTAAAGGTGCGTTTTTGGGTTCGGGTTTTTTGCCGCCAAACGCTTATGTTACGCTGGACTGCGAGTTTATTTTGCTCTTTAGGAAGGGGAGTCTGCGCAAGTTTCCACCAAAGGATAAGCTTCGGTATGAAAGCGCTTTTACTAAGGCTCAGCGTGATGAGTGGTTTAGCCAAATCTGGACGTTAAAAGGCACAAGGCAAACAGCCAGCGAGCTTGAGCGCAGAACCGCAGCTTACCCCGAAGAAATCGCTGACCGCCTCATCAAAATGTTCAGCATCAAAGGCGACACCGTACTTGACCCCTTCTTGGGTTCAGGGACAACGATGAACGCGGCAATCAAAAATCAACGGTGCTGCATCGGGTATGAGGCTGAAGAAAACTTGCTGCCAATTATAACTAAGAAGACATCAAGTTATCCCGATAAAGGGGCTTTAATAAAAATAATCAAACGCTAGCACGTGTCTTTAATATTAACACAAACAACCTAGGTGAGCAGGTTAGCATTTATGAATCCCATCGTAATCTACTCCACACATCGCACCAACACGGAAAAGGTTGCGTTAGCAATAGCCCAAGCTGCCAACTGTGAGTCGATAAAATTAACCGAAAATTTTGACCCTTCAACCCTTTCATTGGACAGCTACGACTTGGTTTTTCTTGGCACTGGCATACGAGGCGGAGAACCCTACGTGGAACTGCTAAACTTCCTCAAAACAGCCGATTTAGGAGTTGGCAAACGGTTTGTGCTGTTTATGACTTGGGCTGGAGGAGGCGCAAGCAACAAGCTTGCTTATGAGGGCGTCAAAAAGGCTCTTGAAGCAAAAGGGCAGCATTTAGAAGCAGATTATTTTCTGTGTTTGGGGCAAACGTTTGGGTTTAGCCGTCGTGGGCGACCAAACGAGGCTGATTTAGCTGAAGCTAAAAAGTGGGCTACAGAAAAGTTAAAGTAAAACACAGCAAGCAAATAGCAACAAAAGGTTCACGCAATTGCCCAAAAAAACCCCCAAGCGCCCCTATGGATTCGGGAACACCAACAGACGATTTACTGAACCGCCAAGGAAAACAGCTGGCAAGATTGCGCGTGACCGTTTCGCGTTTGACCAAGCCATGAAAGGGAATGACTGCACAAAAATCCGCAAAGGCGGCGACTTTGTTGTGCAGGAGCGAGACTTTTTTGGCAACGAAATCGGTAAACCCACAGTTTATCAGGTGAAAACTGGCAACTCTAAGTTGACTGAGGCAGAGTTAAAACGTAAGCGCCAGTTGGGCAGAGACAAATACAAAATCGCTAGATATTAGGCTAATCTGTTTTTTATATGCAAAAGTTTTGTGAAGGCTTAAAGGAGCAAGACCACAATACTAATTTTACAATCAAGGTTGGGCTAACTAAGTGACCGCAAAAACAATCATAATCATCGGCGCTGGTCTAGCAGGTTTAGCAACGGGCTGCTATGGTCAAATGAACGGCTATAAAACCCAAATTTTCGAGAATCAAGCTAAACCCGGCGGAGTCTGCGTTTCTTGGCAGAGGAAAGGATACACCTTTGACTATACAATTCATAATCTTTTCGGCATAACCCCTGAATCTGCAGACAACAAAATTTGGAGGGAACTAGGCGCCCTTCGCGGTTTGAACACTTACACCTTTAAAGAATTTGTTCAAGTCGAAGATACAAAAGGCAAAGTCTTTACTGTTTACACTGACTTGGACGAGTTAGAGCGGCATTTGACAAATATCGCGCCAAAGGACAAAGAAAGCCTTGGTGAGTTTGTAAAAACATGCCGGCGACTGAGTAGATACGACATGTTTGCTGGTATGTCAGGCGGGTTTACAACTGTGCTTAAAATGTTGCCAATTACGCGTCTACTGATGAAATACAGCAAAATAACCCTTGAGGATTACGCTCAAGATTTGAACGACCCCTTCCTTCAAAAGGCATTCCCAACAATACTGTATGATATTGCTGGTGTTCCTGTTATAATGCCAATGATTTTCTTGTCAGCACTCAAAAAAGGCGACGGCGGTTGGCCAATGGGCGGCTCATTAGCGCTGTCAAAAAACATTGAGAAACGCTACTTAGAGTTGGGCGGGCAGATCTCTTACCGCTCAAAGGTGCTCAAAATTCTAGTTGAGACTGATAAGGCAGTTGGCGTTCAATTGGAAGACGGCTCACAACACTTCTCTGACATCGTCGTTTCTGCAGCGGATGGATACAACACGATTTTTAATATGCTTGAAGGAAAATACGTTAACGACCTTATCCGTTCTTATTACAATTCTTGTCCAAAGACGATTTCTTTCGGGTTTGAAGTTTGGTACGGAATCAAACAAGATTTCAGCGGTGAACCCCATTCTTTAGTGCTCTTCCAAGATAAACCATTGACATTCGAAGGTAGAGAATACAACAAACTTGACGTCGAAATCTTCAACTTTGACCACTCATTCGCTCCAGCTGGCAAGACTGTTGTGAAAGTGGTTTTTGACTCCAACTATGATTACTGGAAAAAACTGTCAGAGGATGCCAAAGCCTATCAGGAAGAGAAAAAGAAAATCGCCGATATGATTGCTGAACGGTTAGAAAAGCGGTTTGCAGGATTCAAGGAACAAATCGAAGTGGTCGATGTAGCTACGCCCGTTTCGGTAGAGCATTGGACGACTGCACACCGAGGCTACTGCGTACCTTATCCAGCGCCAAAAGACATCGCTAAAGAAGTTGGTAAACGTGGTGTTAGCAAGAGGCTTCCTGGACTTGAAGCATTCTATATGGTTGGGCAATGGGCAGGCGCTGTGTATTCTACAAATCAAGTTTCCCAAATGGGACGAAACCTTATTCGGCAACTCTGCAAGAATGACAATAAAGAATTCGTTACCACCATTGCGGATTAAAAAAACTTTTTCCATCGCAATTATCGGCGCTAAGGCGCTTTTTATAGGGGATAGGTCTATCGCGAGAGCAACAGTTGAGCGTTCAACATTGCTTTATATAAGGGAGGGGGGGTCTGCTGTGAGAGACCTCGCACTTAGCAGCAGGTCAACATGAAATTCTTTGACGTCAACTGCACAAGCAAACAGTGAAAAACCCAGCACACAATCAACCCTGCAAACAACCCTTCAGCAAAAACGCAATCAATCAAAAGCCTGCCCAACAATTGTTTAGACTATATATAAGGGGGGTTAGATTTTTTTCAAGCACTAGACCCTCAAGCACCACTTAGCATCAATGTTTTACCGCCGCAAAGAAATCCTTCTTTGCCAAAACACCGTAAACCCAACTTGCAGCACTCGACTAACTTGCAACTCTTGCCCATTTGCCGTTTACCGCTTTTTCTGTCGCCTAGTTTCAATTTTTGGAACTTTCACGCCTTCCAAAAGAGTTATTTTCGTCTAGTGACTCTATGAAAGTTTAGTCAAACCACAGTTAAGACGGATACACCATAACAAAGTTTATATGCAAGCTACGTAGCATGTGTTTGTGCTCTTTGAAAACGTAGGAGACCCTTTTTCACGTGAGAAAGAATGGCTTAGTACAAAATCATACTTACCCCTTTAACATGTTTGGAGGATGTTAGGAACGACCGAAATTCAGAAAGAAGATATACATTTATTGTTAAAAGCTTTTTTTAACGACAAAGGCCTAGTACGCCAGCACCTAGACAGCTACAACGAATTCATCGACCACGGCTTACAAGAAGTCGTAGATGAAGTCGCAGAAATCCCAATCGAAGTCCCAGAAAGCCCCTACAAAGTAAAACTCGGCCAAATCTGGGTAATCGACCCACAAAGCCGCATCACAGGACCATACGTCACCGAAGTAGACGGAACAAAACACGAAATCTACCCAATGGAAGGACGCCTCAGAAACTTGGCGTACGCAGCGCCAATCGCGCTTGAAATGACCCCAATCATCGACGGCAGAGAACAAGACACCGAACTAGTCTACATCGGCAACATCCCCGTTATGCTTAAATCAAAACTCTGCTTCCTAAGCCAACTAAGCAGAGAAGAACTCATCTCAGCAGGCGAAGACCCAGACGACCCTGGAGGATACTTCGTCGTAAACGGTTCCGAACGTGTCATCGTCGCCATGGAAGACCTTGCACCAAACCGAGTAATCGTCGACATTGACGACAAAGGAACCAGCCCAGTTTACCAAGCAAAAATCTTCTCAACAACAGTCGGTTTCCGCGCAAGAATCGAACTTAAACTAAAATCTGACGACGCAATCTACGTCACCATGCCAGGTGTCCCAACAGAAATCCCATTCGTCGTCATAATGCGAGCACTAAACCTAGAGAAAGACAAAGACATTGCAGAAGCCGTAAGCCTAGACAAAGACCTGCAAGCTCAACTAGCAGCATCCTTTGAGAAAGCAGTTGGAGTAGACACACCCAGCGACGCAATCTTATTCATCGGCAACCGCGTTGCACACGGACAAGTCGAAGAATACCGACTACAAAAAGCAGAAACCGCACTAGACAAAAACTTCCTTCCACACCTTGGCAGAACAGACGCAAACCGAAAAGAAAAAGCAATCTTTTTAGGCGAAATGGCATACCGAGTAATCCAACTTAAAATGGGCATACGCCAACAAGACGACAAAGACCACTTTAAAAACAAACGTCTACGCCTTGGTGGTCCATTGCTGGCTGACTTATTCCGAGTCTCATTCCGCAACCTCACACGAGACATCAAATACCAGCTTGAACGCATAGGCGTTAAAGGCCCAATCATAACCGTCTCAGCCGCAGTCCGCCCAGGAATCATCACCGAACGCTTCCAACACGCTCTCGCAACAGGAAACTGGGGACGTGGCAGAGTCGGAATCACGCAACTTCTTGACCGAACAAACTACATCTCAACCCTAAGTCACCTTCGAAGGCTCCAATCACCACTCAGCAGAAGCCAACCAAACTTCGAAGCCAGAGACTTACACCCAACCCACTGGGGAAGACTATGTCCCAACGAAACCCCTGAAGGCTCAAACTGTGGCCTCGTCAAAAACCTAGCTTTATCCGCCACAATCGCAGTTGGAGTTAACCCAGACCGCATAAAACAGATCCTGTTTGAGATGGGAACCGTTCCAGCAGCAGAAGCAAGCATTGAACTGCGCACTTCAGGAGCCAAAGTTTTCGTTGATGGAAACATAATTGGCTACCACAATTCCCCTAATAGCATGGTTAATAGCTTCCGTGAAAAACGCCGCTCTGGAGAAATCTCGACCGAAGTCAACGTTACATACTTCTCTAAAGCTCAAACCTCAACCGAAGAAGTTCACGCAAACTGCGACGAAGGACGTGTTAGACGACCATTAATCATCGTTGAAAATGGCGTACCTAAACTGCAGCCAAAGCATCTTGAAAAAATCGGTTTAGGCGAATGGTCATGGGAAGACCTAGTTAAAGGCGGATTCATCGAGTACTTAGATGCAGAAGAAGAAGAAAACGCATACATCGCAATAAACTACGACAGCATCAACCCAGCCACCACCCACCTTGAAATCGCCACATACACAATCCTTGGCATCTGCGCCTCAACAATTCCCTACCCAGAACACAACCAGTCACCAAGAAACTCATACCAAGCAGCAATGGCAAAACAAGCCTTAGGCGTTTACGGAACAAACTTCCACCACCGCGTCGACTCACGCAGCCACATCCTACACTACCCGCAAGTACCACTTGTACAAACCGAAAACATGGAAGTCATGGGCTACAAACAACGTCCAACAGGACAAAACTGCGTCGTAGCCGTCCTCAGCTTTGAAGGCTACAACATGGAAGACGCCATCATATTCAATAAAGCATCAATCGAACGCGGCTTAGCACGCTCAACATTCTACCGCATCTACGAAGCAGAATGCCGCCAATACCTCGGTGGCTTAAAAGACAAATTCACCGTGCCCGAACCAGGCACTCGCGGATACCGCGGAGAACAATACTACCGTCTGCTTGAACCTGATGGAATAATCAGCTTAGAATCGCAAGTCGTGGGTGGAGACGTGTTAATTGGCAGAATCAGCCCGCCAAGATTCCTTGAAGAATACAAAGAATTTGAAGTCAAGGGTCCATCAATGCGTGACACATCCGTGGACATGCGTCCCTCAGAAACAGGCACCGTAGATGGCATCTTCATAACTGAATCAGGCGAAGGCAGCCAACTCGTTAAAGTCCGCGTTCGCGACCAAAGAATTCCTGAACTTGGAGACAAATTTGCTTCGCGTCACGGACAAAAAGGCGTTATCGGCTTAATCGTTCCTCAAGAAAACATGCCCTTCACAGACGAAGGCATAGTTCCAGACCTAGTAATCAACCCACACGCTATCCCCTCAAGAATGACCATTGGACAATTCATTGAATCACTCGCTGGAAAAGCCGCAGCGGCAAGAGGCAAACCCGGAGACGGCACACCCTTCTCAAACGAAGGCCCAACCGAAGTCCGAAACAACCTCGTAAAACTAGGCTTCAGCCACACTGGAAGCGAAGTCTTCTACAACGGCACCACAGGCGAAAAATTCGTTGCAGACATATTCGTCGGCGTAGTATACTACCAAAAACTACACCACATGGTCGCAGACAAAATACACGCCAGAGCCAGAGGACAAGTTCAAATGCTCACTCGCCAGCCAACGGAAGGTCGTGCAAGAGGTGGTGGTCTACGATTCGGAGAAATGGAACGCGACTGCCTCATCGGTCACGGCGCAGCAATGTTGCTTCGTGATAGGTTGCTTGAAGAATCTGACAAATACACATTGTTCATTTGTGAGAACTGTGGACAAATCGCTTACTTTGACATGAAACAGAGACGTTACGTATGCAAGATATGTGACGAGAAAGCAAAGATTGCTCCAGTAACAGTGTCTTACGCTTTCAAACTGCTCTTGCAGGAACTGCAGAGCTTGTGTATTACACCAAAGTTAAGACTCAAGGAGAAGGCATAACATGGCATCGGAAGAATTAATCCATAAAGTAGTAGATGAAATCTCATTCGGACTTATCTCACCAAAAGACCTCAGGAAACAATCAGTCGTAGAAATCCAAACACCAGACACATACGATGAAGACGGCGCACCAATCACCGCGGGACTCATGGATGGCAGACTTGGCACGCTTGAGCCTCGTCAACGATGCAAAACCTGCGGAAACACAGCAATTCGCTGCCCAGGACACTTTGGACATATCGAATTAGCTGTACCAATCGTTCACATCGAATTCACCAAGATTATTTTTGACCTGCTAAAATCAACATGCCGCAGTTGCGGACGAATTCTCCTCTCGGAAGACGCAGCCAAGAAAGCACGTCAAAGGATTGAAAGATTCAACGAGCTTTTAGGCACTATTCCTGATGAAGTTTACAAGGAAATCATGGCTGACATCAAAGCTAAACAATGCCCCTACTGTGCTTCTGTACAATACAAAATAACCTTTGAGAAACCAACCAAATTTATTGAGCAAACTGAAGCAGGTTCAGAGCCACTGACGCCCAGCATGATTCGTGAAAGGCTGGAGCGTGTTTCAGACGAGGACCTTGAGGTTTTAGGATTTAACCCCAAAGTTGCGCGTCCTGAATGGATGGTCTTGCAAGTTTTGCCAGTTCCGCCAGTCTATGTGCGCCCCTCAATCACTTTAGAATCAGGCATTCGTTCTGAAGACGATTTAACTCACAAGCTTGTAGACATTATCCGCATTAACCAGCGTTTGAAAGAAAACATGGAAGCAGGCGCACCAACACTTATCATCCAAGACCTCAGTGAACTTTTGCAGTACCACGTTACTACTTACTTTAACAATGAAGCCTCAGGTATTCCACCAGCAAGACACCGCAGCGGCAGAGCACTAAAAACGCTGTCCCAAAGGCTAAAAGGCAAAGAAGGGCGTTTCAGAAGTAACCTTTCAGGTAAACGTGTTGACTTTTCAGCTCGTACCGTAATTTCACCTGACCCCAACTTGGACATTAACGAAGTCGGTGTTCCACAAGATGTAGCTATGCGTCTTTCTGTTCCAGAAAAGGTTACGGCTTGGAACATTGAAGAAATGAAAAAGTTTGTAGTTAATGGTCCAGAAAACTATCCAGGCGCACTCTACATTATACGACCAGACGGCAAACGCATCAGGCTTGAATTCGTTGTTGACCGCACAAAGATTGCTGAAGCAGTTGAGTTAGGCTTTATAGTTGAACGGCACCTGAAAAACGGTGACATCGCCATCTTTAACCGGCAGCCATCGCTTCATCGCATGTCAATTATGGCTCACTACGTCAGGGTTTTACCGTATAAAACCTTCCGTATGCACTTGTGTGTTTGTCCACCCTACAACGCTGACTTTGACGGCGACGAAATGAACCTTCACGTTCCACAAAGTGAAGAAGCAAGAACAGAATCACTATTGCTGATGCAGGTTCAAGACCAAATACTCTCACCAAGATTCGGTGGACCCATCATCGGCGCCATCAGAGACTTCATCACAGGCGCTTACTACTTCACCCGCAAAGGCAACTATGTAAACAGGGAACAAGTAGACCGATTATTAATCTCTACTGGTTACACTGGCGAGCTTCCAGAACCAGAAATCAAGGAGCCACAACCACTTTGGTCAGGCAAACAAATTTTCAGCTTGTTCCTGCCAAAAACCTTGAATTACGTTTTGAAAGCAAACATTTGCCAAGGCTGCACAAAATGCGAAGAAGAAGAATGCAAACATGACGCTTACGTCGTTGTAAAAAATGGACAGTTAGTTTCAGGCATCATTGACCGTCGCTCCATCGGTTCAGAGCAATCAGAAAGCTTGCTTCACCGCATCATCAAAGATTACGGCACACAAGCAGGAAGAGCATTCCTAAACAATGTCACTCACCTGCTCAAACTCTTCATTTCAATGAGAGGCTTCAGCTACACTTACGACCAACTGGTTCTTTCTCCAAAAGCCGAAAACAGAATCAAAAAGACAATGGATCGTATCCAAAAGAAAATTGACGGCCACATCGAAGACTACCGCAACGGAAGTCTGCCACGCTTGCCAGGTCAAACCATGGAAGAATCCTTCGAAATCTATGTCATGCACGAACTTGCAACCGCTCGAGATGAAGCAGGCAAAATCGCCGACGACGACTTTACACTAGAAAACGCAGGCATCGTTATGACTCGTACAGGCGCAAGAGGTTCAAGCTTAAACATTGGTCAGATGGCTGCTTGTGTTGGTCAACAGTCAGTCCGAGGTAAACGTATTCTCAGAGGCTATGCAGGACGTGCACTGCCACACTTTGTTGATGGCGACCCAAGCCCAAGAGCAAGAGGGTTTGTTTATAACTCTTACCAATCAGGTCTTGACGCGATTGAATTCTTCTTCCACGCCATGGGTGGCAGGGAAGGTCTAGTCGACACTGCCGTGCGCACTCAGCAAAGTGGTTACATGCAGCGTAGACTCATTAACGCACTTGAGCACATTCGCTTGGAATACGATAGCACTGTGCGCGATTCAGCTGGTGACATCATTCAGTTCCGTTATGGTGAAGACGGTGTGGATCCAGCAAAAAGCGACCATGGTAAAGCTGTAAACGTTAGCCGACTTATTGAACAAATCAAAATCGGTGAAGGAAAAGGCGAGCCAGCACCAGCTGACTTCATCAAGAAGCAGCTTAAAGCCGTTGAAGACCAGCTTACACCCATCCTGTTAGACCAGCTTAAGAGTAATCTTTCAAAGAGTAAGCTAAGCAGGAAAGGTGTTGAAAAGGCTGCTACATTGACTGCAGAGCAGTATAAGCGTGCTTTGATGGAGCCTGGAGAAGCAGTGGGTATCGTTGCGGCGCAGTCAATTGGTGAACCTGGGACTCAGATGACTTTAAGGACTTTCCACTATGCAGGTGTCAAGGAACAAAACGTTACTTTAGGTTTACCACGGCTCATCGAGATCGTGGATGCACGAAGAATACCTTCTACCCCAATTATGACTATTTACCTGATGGGTGAGCATGCGAAAAGCAAGGAAGGCGCTGTTGAAGTTGCACGAAACATCATTTACACTTCACTTGAAAATCTTGCCTCTGCAATTTACGAAGACCCGGTTAAGGAAGAAATCGTTGTTGAATTAAACCGCACTATGATGGATGACCGCTCAGTAAGTATGGATGAGGTTAAAACCCGCCTAGAGCTGCAGAATGCTACTGTTACAGTTGACGGAAACTCTGTTTCAATTAAGCCAAAGAAGGCTGAAGCACTCAAACGCATGTTAACAAAGTTGCCTGGGTTCCAAATTAAAGGTGTCCCAGACATTAAACGTGTGCTAGTTACTGAGGAAAGCGGTGAATGGGTAATCCGCACTGATGGTTCAAACCTTGCAAAGGTTTTAGAAGTTGAAGGCGTTGACACATCGCGAACAACTACAAACAACATTCACGAGATCGCTAAAACCTTAGGTGTTGAAGCCTCAAGAAACGCGTTGGTTAATGAAGCAAAAGGTGTGCTGGAAGATCAAGGATTAGACGTTGACGTACGACACGTAATGCTTGTAGCAGACATGATGACAACCACAGGTGATGTCCAGCAAATTGGCAGACACGGCATCAGCGGAAAGAAAGCCAGCGTTCTTGCGCGCGCCGCATTCGAAATTACAGTTCCGAACATTGTTGAAGCGGCAGTGAAAGGTGAAAGTGATCCTTTAGCTGGAGTAACAGAAAACGTTATAGTTGGGCAATCAATACCAATCGGCACAGGCTTAGTTGAATTGTACATGTCCACGTTTGAAAAACAAGAAAAAGAAGGAGGAAAAACTGAAGCATGATAAATATAGATAAAGCGATTGCGTCAGCCGTCAAAACTGGCAAGGTGTCTTTCGGAGCCAACGCGGCATTGCAAAACGCTAAAACTGGCAAGGCTAAGATGATAATTTTAGCCTCAAACTGTCCAAAAGACATAAAAGACGATATTGAATACTATGGTAAAATCTCAAAAGTACCCGTGATAACCTATAAAGGCGGTTCAATGGATTTAGCTGAAGTTTCAGGCAAAATGTTCATTATTTCTGCTATGAGCATCAGGGAATCTGGGGATTCAGATATTCTAAAGGTTATTGAAACTAGCGAGATTGAAGATACTGGAGGAAATGAATGACAACCGGGATAAAAATCACATGCGACGAAATGCGATATATCGCGTTGTTTGAAAGCATAAGCGGCGCAAGCGTGAAAGACTGCATAATCGATGAAGAGCAAGAGCGGGCGATATTTATCGTCAATCAAGGTCAAGTGGGCGTAGCCATAGGCAAAGGTGGAAGAAACATCCACACACTTGAGCGAATGACTGGGAAAAAACACGAAATTATTGAGTACAGTGAAGACCCAGTTCAATTCATGAAGAACGCCCTTAAACCTGCAACTGTGCGAGAAATACGCGTTACCGAACGCACTGATGGCAAGAAAATGGCAGTCATCACCGTTAACCCGAAAGATAAGGGTGTCGCGATAGGCAAGAACGGTAAGAATGCTGAACGTCTGCGCTTTTTGGCAAAACGATATTTTGACATTCAGAACGTCAGCATCACCTAAGTTCAGTCCGTGCAAACGGCTGACTAGGCGATGAAAAATCGCTGATTTCGTCCATGTTATGTGTAAGGTCAGCATGTATTAGATGTGGCTATGGTTATGGCTTGCTAATCTGCTTGTTTGTTGTATGAGTCTGTATGGCGAGTGCCCAAAAAGTCTTTAAGCCTAAGGATTTGTTTGCGTTAGGTTTGAGGGGCACTGTTGTTGTAGTCCATCAAGCCAAGTGCTTGTTTGGTTTAGCATTTGGTCTTGCAGGTTTTGGATACGTTGTAGCTGCTCGTTATCCTCAACGCTTAAGGTTTGCTCAGTTATTGTTGCCGCCAATCCCACTACGATGCTGGCGAAGATTACCGTTGAGGTAATCATCAGAATTGAGGCTACCTGCGTTTGCATAATTGCCTATTTCTCCTTTCGTCTCCTTTCTTAATACACCTTATATTTAAGATTTATAACTGGCTTATTCCCAAAACTGTAATATTACGGCAAACCCAAGCAACAAATCTTAATAGCGCATTATAATCAATTTAAAACTGTGTTGTTTGATAACAAGAAAATCGCTGGGCTGCTACTTTCTGCAGGTTCCATCATCGGTTTTTTAGGAATAATCATTGCTGAAACAGGCTATCCAAACTATAGCACTGCAAACAATTACATCAGCAATTTAGGTATCGGTTCATCAGCTGCCGTCTTTAACGGTGCATTAATCATTGGCGGTTTACTGGTTTTATTTGCTGTGTTTTTTCTCAGTCGTGTTTATAAAAACAGGTTTTTCCTTGCTCTCTTGGGTTTAAGCGCTTTAGGCTCTTTTTTTGTTGGCATCTTTCCTAAGGACACGGGAATGCCACATGTTATTGCCGCTTTGTTTGCGTTCGTAGCAGGTGGGTTAGCAGCTATAACAGCTTACCGCCATACGCAGACGCCTTTTCGGCAGTTTTCGGTAGTTCTCGGCATCACTTCACTTTTAGCGTTTATTTTTCTTGTTACTAACGTTAACTTGGGCATAGGCGCAGGGGGAATGGAACGTATGATTGCTTACCCCAATATGTTTTGGGTAGTCAGTTTTGGCGGATACGTGATGGCGGATTCTAATCTGAATGATTAGTATTTTTTGTTCATAGCCTTGAATGCTTTGGTCGCTGATGGCAGAAACTTGGCTCCTTGTAGTGTTGGCATGAAAAGTGTTTGTAGGTATGGTGGCTGAGCGGTTGCGCGAACGGTTTATATCAAACAAAAAGGAACTTTAATGATAGATTAGGAGTGTTATAACAATGAGTACTGAACCCTTCCATGTTACTGATGCTAATTTTGAAGAAACCCTAAAAAATAACAAGTTGGTATTTGTTGATTTTTGGGCAACTTGGTGTGGTCCTTGCAGAGCGTTGGCGCCAACCATTGAGGAAGTCGCACGAGAGTATTCTGGAAAAGCAGTTATAGGCAAACTTGACGTAGACGAGAATCCAGCCACTGCAGAGAAATATCAGGTTTTCAGCATTCCAACAATGATTATTTTCAAGGATGGCCAAGAAGCGGAAAGGCTTGTTGGTTTATGCCCTAAAAAAAGCATTCAAACAGTAATTGACAAGCATTCTCAATAGGTAGCTTTAGCTTTTCATTTTTTCATACATTTTTTCAAGTGTCCAGCGGATGCTTGATTTTAACTCTTTTAAGCGTTCGTCATCAGCGTTTTCGATTATTATTTCGCGGATTAAATCTTGCTCTTTAACTATGTTGTAGGTGAATATTTTGTCGGATGTTAACTGTTGATTGCGAGCTAGCTCAAGGTCTTTTTCGTGCATCTTGGCGAAGACTTTTTCGACAAGAAAATTGCTGAATGGCGGAGTGTTGACGCTGAAATGTTTGCTTTCGTCTGGCAGGACGTGGATGGATTCTTTTTCAAAGAAGATAATTGCTAATGGCTCGTCATTCATGGTTTTTAGGGGTATGACGTTTTCGCGGTCTTCAGGCGTTTGAGCTTGAACTGTGGATGATGTTATTTTGGTTATCGTGGGAGTTGGCGGTGTTTCTTGTTTGGGCAAAACAACCTCTTTAGGAAGTGTTGAGGGCGGTGGAACCTCTTTTATGTCTCCGCGTTTAAAGCCTTTTTCCAGTAGCATCTGGTTAACCGTGTCGAGTGCAGCTTGAACTTCTTTGGCTTCAACGTTTAAGGCTTCAAGCCTGTCTTCTAATCGTTTTTTGAAGGCGATAAGTGACTTCATTCTTTCTGGGTCTTGAGACATAGCTTTCCCTCTCTTGTGGCATATGTTAGCATTTGATGCTTATCAGTTTTAGCCTCTAAAACTGTTAGGTTTGACTGATTTGTTTTAGCTGTCCTTGATACATTTCCACGATTTCTTTAGAGGTTGTAGCGTCTTGTGGGCTTTTGTCAGTGCGGTATTTGCCTGTGAAACGTGGAAAACGAATTGCAAGTCCGCTGCCTTTGCGTATGGAGTTCATTGCGGATGGGTGAATTGGGCTTAACGTGACTTCAGCGCCTAAAACTTCTAGTACAAGGGATGGTTCAAACCAGACGTCGGCTTCAAGCAGGCTGGTTACCCGTGA
>CAYMLF010000003.1:2907-31058 GCA_964391275.1 uncultured Candidatus Bathyarchaeia archaeon | reverse complement strand
GCACGCTCTCCCTTCTCCCCCTCAAACTAAGTCTTCAAGCCCCACAAACCCCCAAAAAGGGACAACCCGTGCTTTGATGGTCTGCTTTTGTTTTTTTGTGTTGGTTTGCTTCTTGATTTGTTGTTCTATTGGGGATGGGATTTAGGTCCATTTTGAGCTAAATTGCGGTTTTTTGCTCTAATTTAGCCTTTTTTAGACCTTTAGCGTTAGTCGTGATTTTTTTCTATAGCCCCCCTTATATAAAGGCGAAAATGTGGTATGTTGGTGGGTGCGAGGCCTCTCTCAGCAGACCCCCCTCCCTTATATAAAGCCATGTTGAAAAAGAGGCTGTTGCTCTCTGCGACCTACCCCCCCTCTATATAAAGAAGCCATTTTGCTCAAGCCGCTTCACATGAAACCCTAAACAGCCAATGCCGCCAAAACTGATCTGTCTTTTGATGCTGCTAAAATATGTGAATTCAACTATTGCTTTCTCCAATGCACTCTGGACACTAGCATGACCATCTAATTGAGCTAAAAAGTGGCTGCGTCAAAGTCTGTTATTTAGGAATCCAGCGTTTATTTATCTTTTAAGCTGACTGGCTTTTTTCCTGCAATGCTGGTTGGGGCTCGGCGGCTGATTGGGGTTTAGCTAGCTGTTTTCTAATCAACAGGTAAAGCGCAATAAATAGGGCTGCGGCTGTAACGGCTGCCGAAGCGCCAATGATAAGCCACGCTTGCCAAGCAGGCAAAAACGTTTGCAGATACCTCAATGAACCAATGAGGAAAAACAGCGCTGCTGACCCAGCCATCGAAATTCCAAGCGCCATCAACACAGCGCCGATAATGCTGATGATTAGGATTCTTTTGAGGCGCGCTTTTAGGGCTGCCTCCTGCTTGCTAAGATACTGCTTTATGGTTGCTTTTACTTCATCGAAGAATTGGGTAAGTAGTTGCCTCAAAGACATAAAACCGCCTCAAACTGCTTGTGCTTGAACCGCACTGTTTTATGCGGTTGGTTGCTACTTGATTTAGCGCTATAACTATTTATGGTTGTGTGATTGCAAGCAAACAGCCACAGCCCAAAACGGTTGAGTTTTCAGCGCAAAAACGGGTTATTGGGTGCTTTTCATTTCTTCTTTGAAGGTTTCTTCCAGTTTTTTCTTGTCAATCCCGATTTCTTCCGCTAGCCGCTTTGTCTGCTTCACATACGTGCGGAACAGGCTTTGCAGGATTTCAGCTTTCTCGGGTTCAGAGAGCTCTTTTTCTTCAGCCATCAAAAGTGCAAACCATTTGCCCAGGTTCGTGAGTTGATAGGTTTTTATCCATGTGATTCTGCCGTCTTTCTCGTTTTTCTCCATGCTCTCGTTTAAAACGCCCAGTGCGGTTAGGGCTTTGAGGTTCTCGATGACTGTTTTGTTGGAGTAGTTGAGTTTGGCGACGAGGTCTTTTTGATACAGGCTTTTGGCTATGCCCTGTTTTAGAGAGAATTTTAGGATGTCTACGCCGCCTTTTGAGCCGAAGATGGCGGAGAGGATTTTGTCTTTCTTGTTGATTGGAAGGAATACTACATAAGGATGTAACTTTTCAGTCATATGTCTACCTTTTACTCTATTGAGCGTCTAATTTACATTTAAAAGTTGTTATTTTACCTCACAAGAAAGTAAACTAAACCATTCAAATAACTTTGACTATGCCTAATCGTTACGGTAGTCAAGAAACCTTGACGAAAACCCTTTTTTACCAATACCCCCTAAGTCAAAGCGGCGAGTAACATGAAGAAGAAATCCTCCACAACAGCATTTCTCTTCGTGCTTGTTCTCTCCTCTGCCTTACTTGTTAGCCATGCAAATGCAAACTGGATGATTATGACCAGCCCTTCCCCGCCTCAAGAACCTGAGGTTTTGGTGCTTTTGCCCAAACCCGACAGAACATACAGCACAAACATAGGAGTTGATTTTGTTGTGGTTGGTCGTAACTGGGCATACCTGCGCAATTATATTAAAACGCCTTCAATCAGCTACAGCCTTGATGACAAGCCGTATGTGGCGTTAGTTTGCCAGCAAGTCACCGCTTATAATTCGAGAGATTTAATTTTTCATTTCTGGGGAAATCTAAACAACTTATCTGACGGAGTTCACAGCTTGGAGTTTTATGCTGATTGTGAAGGAAAGTATTCGTCTCAACCCTACAAGCTTGAAGACTTCAAGACAAACGCTACCTCGCAAAAAATAAGCTTCAAGGTAGACTCGCAAATTAGCGACAACGTACTTCCCAAAGTTACAATCAATTCACCCAGAGACGAAGTCTACAACACCACTGACATTGCCCTTGTATTCACTGTAAATGAGCAGTGCGCTCAAATCCACTACAGCATAGATGGACAAAACAGTGTAGCAATCACTGATAATACAACCATACCTGTGGTGCAAGATGGAACGCATAGCCTGTCAATCATTGCCTGCGACCTAGCGGGAAATATGCAATCAACCGTTACCGCCTTCACTGTCGCTGCTCCACCAAAAATTACAATTATTTCACCAAAAAACCAAGGCTATGATACAACTAACTTAACGTTGACTATCTTGAGTGATGAACCTCTGTATAGGATAATGTATGAATTAGATAATGAAACATGTTCAATTTTTGGTAACACTACTTTGGCAAACTTGACTTCAGGTCTACATAGCATTGTGGTCTATGCATCTGACAAGAGTGGAAACATAGGCTACTCCGAAACGATAGAATTCACTATTGCCGAGTCTTTCCCTACAACCTTGTTGGCAGCTGCTTCTCTAGGGGCAGTTGCAATTGTCGGCATAGGCGTATTCTGCTACCGCAAAAAACACAGTTGAAATCCACGTTAAAAGAGCGGATTCATTCAAGAATTATTCTTGCATCCACCGTGGCAACGCCTTTTGCGTAAGCCATAATGGGGTTTAAGTCTAACTCTTTAATTTCAGGGTACTCCATAATCAGCTTTGAAACATTAACCAGTATTTTAGCTATGGCGTTTGTGTCTGCTGGCGGTTGACCCCTAACACCCTTCAACAACGGGTAAGCCTTCAACCCTGTAATCATCTCTTTAGCATCATCCAACGTTATCGGCGCAACTCTAAACGTGACGTCTTTTAGGACTTCAACAAATATGCCGCCTAAACCAAACATCACGGTTTGACCAAACTGGGCGTCCTTAATTGCGCCGACAATAACTTCGATGCCGTTTGGCGCCATCTCCTGCACCAGTACACCCTTAATGTCAGCTTTAGCATTGTATTTTTTGGCGTTGGCAACAATGGTTTTGAAAGCCTCAGCGACTTCTGCTTTGCTTTTCAGGTTAACTTTAACTCCTCCAGCATCAGACTTGTGAATGATTTCTGGAGAAACAATCTTCATAACAATCGGGTAACCAGTTTTCTGAGCCATTTCTGCGGCTTCCGTCGCGTTTGTTGCTACGTCAAATTTTGGAACAGAAATACCGTACTCGTTGCAGATTGCTTTTGCTTCGGGCTCCAGCAAAGCTTTGCGGTTTTCCTTGCGGGCTAGAGCTATGATTTTATCAGTCTTGTTCACGCTTGACATCTCCAAATTAGTGTGCATTCATGACATGCAGGGAAGGCTTTAAAATGCTTTTGATTCTTAAAGCCGTTTAAGTGATGGCTAAGAGGGCAAAAACTTTTGCATCCGCAACCATATTGGCGGTTTTCGAGTACTCGTTTGGCTGATGAGCTACTTCATCAATAGTGCTCCACACTACCGCTGGAATCACGATTTTCCTAAAGAACGCTCCACAGGAACCGCCGCCGATTCCCCCAACGCTGGCGTCTATGCCCCGTGCTTCTTTAATGGCAGATTTAAGCCGCAACACGATTTCCGCATCATCCGCCCTAAGTTCTGGCGAAGACTGCTTCTGCAAAACCTCCACATGAAACTTTGCGCCAGACTTCTCTTCCCAGCAGCTAAGCAAGCTGTTGATGTCGCCTAAAACCTCATCCAAATCGTAGCTGGGATGCACGCGGCAATCAAAATAAACCACGTCTCCGCCTGGAATCACATTAACAGCGTCAACATTGCGCTCTTTCTTAGTTGGCTCAAAAGTGCTCTCAGGCACATCAAAGCTGTTATCGCGTAGAGAATACTTTTCGTGCAGCATTTTGTCCAGCGCCAAGGAAACCTCCATGCCAATCCTGTGCGCGTTTAAGCCCTTGTTAGGCTGGCTGCCATGAGACTGCTTCCCAACCGTGCGAAGTTTAAACCACAGAATGCTTTTTTCAGCAACCTCAATAAAACCGCCCTCGCTATTGCCTGCGTCAGGCACTGCGATTAAGTCGTTGGGCTTAAAAACATCTTTTTTCATTAGGTGTTCGATGCCGTAGCCGCTGCCCTGCTCCTCGTCTGAGACAAACGCTAAAGCAACCGTAAACTTTGGACGCAAACCCAAACGCTTAAGCGCTTTTGCCGCGAAAACCGACGCAACCAGCGACTGCCCATTGTCTTCGCTGCCTCTGCCGTAAATGCGGTCGCCAGTCAACGTGGGCTTGAACGGTTTAGTAATGGTCCAAGCGGCTTCTTCGCCAGGCGGAACAACGTCTAAGTGAGTGATTATCCAAAGCCGCCGCTCGTCTAATTCCCCGTTAAGGTATGCAATAATGTTAGGTCTCTTGCCAGAAGCAACCCGTTTATCCTCTGCGTCGTGGCGCTCGATTCTGTCAAACCCCACGTCGTGCAGCAGGGTAGTTAACCGCTGGGCTTTTTCTTCTTCGCCATCTCCGCCGTTTTCAGGTGCAACAGCGGGAACGCTGATAAGCGCAATTAGGGCTTGCTCCATTTCACGCTTTAAGCGGTCGATTTCTTGGAAAACTGCGGCTTTATCCATAAACCTTTGACCTTCAAAAAGTATTGAGGGTGCGGAGTGTTTTAACGCTTTCTTAAAAGCAATAGAGCGGGCGGGCGTTTAAGCTTGCTCTTGCAGTGCCCTCAGTCGCTTGACGATGTTGGGGTGGGTGGAGAGGATTTCAAGGAACTTCTCTGCGCCCGTGGGTTCCCTTGAGAGGGCGTCTTGGAGCAGTTGTTTTTTGCTTGAATAGTTGTTTGCATGCAGTTCAGCTGCGTCGCTGGCAGCGCGGTCAGGGTCAGAAATGAACAGTGCCTTAAACGCCGTGTTGCTTTTCTGTTGCTCGCCATTGCTGTTGCGGCGCGGCATGTTTTTGCTTTCGTTAACGATGGTTACAAGTCCCGTGGAGAGTTTTTCTGCGCCGTTTTCCACCACTGAAACGCTGTGGCGGTCAGCATAGTACTCACGCAGACGGCTCAGGTAAAGCGTGAACAGGGTTAGCACCCAAGAGAACGCCATAAACAGTATGCCAATTAAAGCGTTGTAGCCTCCTTCGTTGCTGCGGCTTCGACCGCCTCCAAACATGCCCGACAGCATAAGAGAGTAGCCGATGTAGTAGAACAGGGCTGGCAAAAAGGAAACCACCATCATAACCTGCACGTCACGGTGCTTGAGGTGTCCAAGCTCGTGTCCGATGACGGCTTCAACTTCGCCTTCATCAAGCGATTTAAGCAGTCCCTGCGTTACAGCGACGCGGTTGCCCGTTAGAGGCGAACCGTATGCGAAAGCGTTGGGCAGAGGAATCTGCGACAGCATCAGTTTGGGCTTTTTGATTTTGCTCTTCAAGCTCAAGCTCTCAACCATTTGGTGCAGACGCGGGTTTTCGTCATGCGGCATTTCTTTTACTCTGTAGATGGCGCCGACAAGATATGGCGAAATCAGCCACTGTACAACGTTAAGGATTACGACTAGGACGCCGATGGTTACTATGTTTAAGCCAACGCCTGCAAGCGTCAAGATTACAGTAAACACCAGCGTTGAGAGGCCAAAGATTACGGCTAATGTTCCAGCCATAGAAAGCCGAAGTTTCCAAGCATTCATGCTTTTTCACTCATCCTTACTATTTTTTAAAAGCACGCTTATACTTTTCTGTGAAAACACCAATATTTACCCTGAAATATTTGAAGCTATTTGAACCTATCGCTTGCCACTTGCCTCTGCCAAAACAATCAGCCTATCAGATGAGCAGCCGCTAAAGGCTTGTTTTTCATAGTCACCATAAACTTGGCTAACCCGAAAGCCAGCTTCAGCCAGCAACTCCTGCAGGCGACTAAGTCGATACAGGCGTGCAGTATGCTCAAAAGTAAGCAGTTCACCCGTATTCTTGTCGCAAACCACCCAAAAATCGCAAAGCCAACCGCCATCACCACTCACGGCTCGTTTCTGCAACAAAAGAAAACTGGGATAATCTCTCCAACGATAAAACCTATCAAGCAACCCTCTTGACAGTCGGTTAGGAAACCTAAGCAGCGCTGGCAGAACAAGCCATTTGAATTGTGCAGACAAGTGGTGTTTTCCGTATTTATGCATTAATTGTTCACGGCTAAAGACGTCCAAAACCAGCACGCCGCCTGTCCTGAGCGTTTCATGCGTTTGCTTTAGACTCAGCAAATCATCCGTTTCCGTGGGCAAGTACCCAAAACTGTTATCGATGCTCAAAGCAGCCGCAAAAGCGCCGTCTTTGAAAGGCAAATGCCGCATATCCGCTTGTACTAGCTGCGTTTGGGCTTGGTGTTGCTTGGCGATTCTTAGAAGTTCAGCTGAAATGTCCACGCCTACAATGTTGAAGCCTTCATTGGCAAGCGGGTTTGTGTGTCTGCCTGTTCCGCAGGCTAAATCCAAAATCCACCCCTCGTTTGCAACAACGCTTTTTATGAATTGCAGTTGCCGCTCGGTTTGGTTTGCACCAGCAATTTCTGCCCAGTACTTTCCCATCTTGCCAAAAACGTTTGAGTCCTGATTCAACCGTTGTTCACAATCCAAAATCCAACTTGTCAATGCTCTTTCGAAATTATAGTTTTTACCTGTAATAATGCCTTCTTGTTTCGAGGGGCTTAAATAACTAAACCCAATACAGTAAACCGACTGGAGGCTAAGCATTGACTGAAAAGCAGCAGTGGCAACACGTATTCATGCTTCTGAAACTGGCTGAAATGGGCGCCTACAAGCGAATCGCCAAAATCTCAACCGAGTACTTAGCAGATAAACTGGGCATATCCCAGCAGACCGCTTCACGCTACCTCATCGAGTTGGAACGCAAAGGCTGGATTCAACGCAACATCACGCCAGAGGGCAGCTTAATCAAAGTTGACGAGCAAGGCGTAAAAGAACTGCTTAAACTGTACTCCAGCCTCAAAGTAGTTATTGAAACAGCTTATCCTCCCTCTGTAACGTTGGAAGGCACCGTTTTTACGGGTTTAGGTGAAGGCGCATACTATATAGCCAAAGGGCCTTATCACAAGCAGTTCTCGCAAAAACTTGGTTTCGAACCATACCCCGGTACACTGAATTTGAAGCTTAACACGGATTATGACATTAAAACAAGGATGGAGATTGAAGCTTACCCAGCCATCGAGATTGAAGGCTTCAAGAATGAGGACCGTACCTTTGGTTTAGTAAGATGCTACCCAGCAATGATTGACAACAAAATCAAAGGTGCCCTGATAACAGCGCTTCGCAGCCACTATGACGTGTCAGTGCTGGAAATCATAGCTCCAGTTTGTCTACGTAAACAGTTGAGCCTTAAAGACGGTGTTAAAGTGAAAGTTGAGGTTTTCACTTCTAATTCTGCGGCTAAAAAGGCGAGTACGAGTACCTAACCGTGTACTGAGTTGTTGGTTTACGTCTTGAACCAATAATGTAGCCCATTGCTAAACCGAAAATCAATCCGCCCAAGTGCGCTAAAATGTTCACGCCCTCACCAGTGTTTATGAAAAACAAGAAGAACGCGAACACTAAGGCACCAAGAATTGACTGCCTCATTGAGCGTCTATCGTAAATTATGCAGGCGCCAAACAACGCGAAGATTGCACCTGAAGCACCAACAGAAATGAAATAGTCTCCAAACATGAGGGAAAGCAAGTTGCCCACTAAACCGCCTGCAAGATAAATCCCTAAGAACTCGGGAAGCGAAAACATTTCTTCACCTCTTAAACCGAAAATCAACAAAAACAGCATGTTGCCGACTAAGTGAACTAAATCTGCGTGTATGAACATTGAAGTGAAAAGTTGATAGTATTCTCCTTGGAAAACGGCGAGGTTAAACTGTCCCCACTGGTAAATGATGCTATCGCCAGTGACTAAACTGCTTCCTGTAACGATTGCGCCGTAAATGTAGATGGCAACGTTTAAAGCGATTAATATGAAGGTGGGCTTGTACCTCTGTGAACTCATGATTGTTACCTTGCGAATTTTTCAATTATCCTCTGTCTAATCTTCGAGGAGCTATCTAAAGCATCCTCTCCAAACTTTCCAATTTTTACAATCTTCACAGCCAATTTATGGGCGCATATGTAGTCTTGAACTTTTGCAACCATCATTTCCTGGTCATAACCCAAAGCGATAATGTCAGGCTTAATTTTCTCGATTACTTCACCGATGCTGAGGTTTTCAAATCCTAAAACAGCTTGGTCCACCACTTTGAGCGATTCCACCAATGCCCGACGTTGGTCTTCAGGCATTATGGGTTTTCTGCCTTTGTTCTGCTCAACGGTGCTGTCTTTGGCGATGATGACTATGAGTTCAGCGTTTTCTCCGCCAGTCTTCTTTGCTTCCTCAAGAAACCTAACATGCCCTAAATGCAGAAGGTCAAAGACACCGGATGCTAAAACTACTGTTTTTTTTGCTGATTTTTGGTTGGCCATTCAAACTTCACTGTTCCCAACAGTTTTAAGGCGTCAAGTAACCCTTCGCAGTAAGCGATTGAGGTTAAGCTGGTTTCAAGCTTACCGCTTGACTTATAATACTTTGCATCCTCCAAATAGTCTGCAACATAACTTAAAACGCTGTCTATCATTTCATCGGTTACGGTGATAGGGGTTTTGGTCCGCTCTAAAGTTGCAAGAACTTTTTCTGCAGAGACGATGTACTTGCTTGTTAATTCTTCTAAACTCATCTGGCAAACCTCTTAAACTCAACTGGTGCCCCAGCAAACGCCATTAAGGCATCAACTTCCATGAAATGCAAACCACCTGGAAAAATCAAACTGTAAGGTGGCTCACCAAAATCGAACAGTACCAAATCCTTAACAAAACCAGCCTTAAGAGTTGGCTTATCGCTGCCTGCTCTGGCAACTCCAACAGCTGTCGTTTCAGGCGTGATGTTGCCTATTTTCTTTTTCTCCTCAACTGCCAATAATGATTTTACCGCTTGCTCTATTGTCAAGTAACGATTTTCGGGTTCCTTTAGATCCAGCAGGCAAAGCGTGTGGAGCCCCAGTTTCTTGTTTTGGGCTATGACGTTGTAGGGTGTTTCGGCTGAGGTTTCTGGGAAGGGCACGGTTACGGTTTTGCCGAACTTGTAATTGTGCAAGCCTGAGAGACTAACGATTGCTGACATGATTGATATTCCGTGGATAATCCGTGTGCTTATACCCTGTTTGGCGGCATCAATCCTTAAGGTTACATGGGTTGTTGCAATGAAGGGGTCGCCGGGAACAAGAAAAACTGCTTTGCCCATCTTCGCGGCTTCGAGAATGGTTTTGCCGTTTTCTTCTTCAAGCGTTTGGCGTGTGACTGCTTGGATTTTTTTTCCGCATAAACTCTCAAAGTGTTCTATGTTAAAGTCGGGCATGCGGCTGGTGTATGTTTCCATAAACACAGCGTCAGCTGATTTGGTTTCCTCTAAGCCTTTCACTGTGATGCCGAATTCATCGTTTAATCCTAAACCTACAAAGACAAGTTCCTTCACTTTGCAACCCTTGCCTATTAAAGCTGCAAGTTCAAATGTTAAAACGTTCTGTTCCAAGCAACCGTAAGCTATTTTTGGGTGGATAATCCAACCAAACATTTATATCATTTACGTTAAACTGAAAAATAAGTAATTAGGGAGCTTAAAATCCGTTTGATTTACTGGGAGACGTCAGGTTTGGCAGGTGTGGATTAGTTGCGCGGGATTCTTGTTGTCGGTGACGGGATGGCTGATAGGCCGCTTGCTGAATTAGGTTTTAGGACGCCTTTGGAGGCGGCTGACGCGAAGTTTTTGGATTCTTTGGCGTCTGAAGGAGTTTGCGGCTTGCTTGACCCTGTTGCTTCTGGGTTTGCTCCGGGAAGTGACGCTGCGAACTTGGCTATTTTAGGTTATAATCCTTGGATGCTTTGCGGCGGGCGTGGACCGTTTGAGGCTGCTGGTGTCGGGCTTAACCTTAAAGCAGGTGAACTTGCGTTTAGATGCAATTTTGCCACGGTTGATGAAGATTTTTGCTTGATTGATGAACGCGCTGGACGGATTGGCGCTGAAGCTCAGGTGTTGGGCGAGGCTGTTGAGCAGGTTGAGTTGAAGGTTAACTGTGATGTTGAGTTAGCGTTTAAGCAGTCACTTGGGTTTAAAGCGGCTATGGTGCTTCGCGGCGACAAGCTTTCACCTAAAGTAACTTACACTTTGCCCGAGGTTGGCTCCAGAGTTGGCGAGGTTAGACCGTTAGATGGTTCAGTTGAAGCTAAACACACCGCTGACGTCCTAAACGAATTTACAAGGCTAACTTACAATAAACTTCGTGCACATCCAGTCAACGTTAAACGCAAATCCCAGCGTAAAATGCCTGCCAACGCGGTTTTGCCTTGGAGCGGAAGCAAAATACCCCATATGCAGCCTTTTAAGGAAAAGTACGGGTTAGAGGCATCATGTGTTTGTGCGGCAAGTTTAATCAAGGGTATAGGCAGGCTCAGCGGCATGAACGTGGTTGATGTCCCCGGTGCGACTGGCGATTTAGATACGGATACGCTTGCAAAAGCTGATGCGGCTTTATCAGCGCTTAAGAGCAGCGATTTCGTTTTTATTCATGTTGAAGCTCCTGACGAAGCAAGCCACGACGGCAACGTTGAAGGCAAGATTTCGATTATCAAAAAGATTGATGCGATGGTTGGCAGGATTTTGGAAAAAGTTGATTTAGGCGAGGTTTGTGTTGGTTTGCTGCCTGACCATGCCACCTCCTGCAAGAGTCGAGCGCACACTGGAGATGCGGTGCCTGTTTGTTTTGCAGGCGCAAACGTGACACGCGATGGTGTATCGCAGTATAGTGAGCGTTCTGCCTATAAGGGTGGATTAAACCGTACTGAGGGCAAAGACGTGATGCCCCAACTGTTAAACTACATGGGTCATGCAGAGAAAGTCAGCGGATGAAGAAGTCTATGAAGCCAATCTCAAGCATAGTTAAAGATAACGTTAAAAATCTTAAGCCTTGCGTTCACGGCGGAGAAGTTGTGGATGCCGCTTTAAAGAGCGGGTTTAAGCGTGAAGAGCTTTCAGATTTTAGCTCCAGCGTTAACCCATTAGGCACATCGCGAAAGGCGCTGGATGCAGTGCAAGCTGGATTTAACCAAATCGCATCTTATCCTGATTCACACTCAAACGAGCTTCGAGAAGCAATCGCTAAGCACTATCGAGGCATCGACAAAAGCAATGTCGTGATTGGGAATGGCTCAACAGAGTTGATGTACCTGTTCGCCGAGGTTTTTCTAGCGAAGGGCGATGTTGCGGTTATGCCAGCGCCAACTTTTGGGGAATACGAAGGTGCAGTCCGCAAGACTGGCGCTGAAGTCAAGTTTGTCAAGTTAAACAGTAACTTCCAGTTGGACACGCAAGCTTTCGTTGAAGCCATGTTTGGGGCAAAAATGGTTTTCCTGTGCAACCCTAACAATCCCACAAGCCTGCTTATACCAACAGAGCAGTTAACAAAAATTGTTGAAGAAGCCCTAGCACGGGATATTCTTGTGTTTTTGGACGAGGACTTTTTGGAGTTCGTTGAGGGCGAGCAAGCGCTTTCGTTGATAAGCCATATTGGCAAGTATCCGAACCTGTTTATTTTGCGCTCGTTCACCAAACTTTATGGATTAACAGGATTGCGTGCAGGTTACGGAATTGCAGGCAAAGACATTATTGATGTTTTACTTTGTGCAAAGATTCCTTGGAATGTTAATTGTCTTGCTCAGTCAGCGGCAGTTGTGGCTTTGAAAGATGAAGAGCACTTGCAGAGCACGTACAAGCTGGTTAGGGAAGAGAAAGCGTTTCTGCAAGAGGGTTTAAGCAGAATCCGCGGTTTCAAGCTTTATCCGCCTGACGCCAACTTTTTCTTCATAAATATTAGAGAAACAGGTTTAACTGCAGGGCAATTGACTCAAAAAATGCTTGCTCAAGGAATTATGATTCGCGATTGCACTTCGTTTAAGGGTTTAGATGAATATTACGTTCGCATAGCTGTTAAGCAGCATAGTGAAAACGTTATGTTGCTTTCAGCGTTAAGCAAAATAATCCAATAACAATTTGATGGTAGAGCCAGAGTATGTTTCAGCTTGACTTTAGCCTATTCACCGATGCCATATTCATCTTTGCCTTAGCATTCCTGCTCGACCTAGTTTTGGGCGAGTACCCAGACAGGATTCACCCAACCGTTGGCATAGGCAAAGTCATCGGTTATCTCAAGCCAAAGCTGAAAAGCAAAAACCCAAAGGTGGAAAAAGCCAACGGAGTCTTGCTGCTAATTGTGGTGGCGCTGCTTGCTTCGTTGCCTGTGTTTTTGGGGCTTTGGATGGTTAGGTCATGGTTTGGCTCGATACCATACATTATCGTTGGCGCTATCCTGTTCAAATCCACCTTTGCCATTCGCTGCATGCGCAAATACACTGTTCCAATTGCAAAAGCGCTCAAAGGCGGCGATTTGGATGGGGCACGCAAGTTTTTACCCTACATCGTGCGTCGAGACCCAAACTCGCTAAACGAGCGCCAAATTATCTCTGCTGCTGTGGAGTCCATCGCGGAAAGCACCACTGACGGAATTACGGCTCCGTTTTTCTTTTACGCGTTTTTGGGTGTTCCAGGCGCTTTTGTGTACCGCGTAATAAACACGTTGGATTCGATGGTTGGCTACAAAAACGAGGAACTACGCAACATAGGCTGGTTTAGCGCAAAAATGGACACGCTGGTAAATTATGTTCCAGCGAGGTTGACTGCGGTTTTGATGGTTGCAGCGTCAGCGTTGCTGCGTGAGGATGCAGGGGAATCATGGCGTATCTTGAAGCGTGACAAGAACAACACTGCAAGCCCAAACGCTGGCTGGACAATTTCCGCCATGGCTGGCGCATTGAATACTCAGCTGGCAAAACCTGGCTATTATGTGCTTGGCGATGACCATGAAATTTCGGCGGAGCACATTTTCAAGGCGCTGCGGATTATGACGTTGACTGCGGCGTTGTTTGGGCTGGTTGTGGTTGCGCCGGTTTTGGCGTTGCGGGTTTATGTTGTGGGTGTTTAGTGCTTGGGAAAATCTATAGCTCCCTTATATATAGGCAGATTCTGGGGTATGTTGGAAAAGTTTGTTGCTCTCGCAGTAGACCCCTCCCCCTATATAAAGCACCTAAAACGTCAACATGGCAACGGCGAGGTCTCTCTTGTGTGACCCCCCCTCCCTTATATAAAGCAATGAACAAGAGTCAACCGCAAAGTGAACCTCACATTATAACGGAGTTAAATTTTAAAGCAAAACGGTCACAATCTAACCTGAGAGGTTATGCAGGAAATCATCAACTGGCTCCTTGAAGCTGACCCATGGGTTGAATACCGCACTCGCTTAGACTTGCTGGGTCAACCTCAAAACGCCGTGCAAGTAGCCTCGGCAAGACAGAGAATGATAAACCACCCGCAAATCCAAGCCCTGTTGCAAGAGTTAACAGGCTGGCCAGGCACAGTCCTAAACAGCCACAAAAGCGCAAGCCAACACTTTCACAAACTTGCCTTCACCGCAGACTTGGGCTTAACAAAAAGCGACCCCTACATATCAGAAATCGCCGCAAAAGCATGTGAACACCAATCCGCTGAAGGACCTTTCCAGTTGCCAACCAATGTTCCCGTGCACTTTGGCGGTTCAGGCGCAACCCAGTATGCATGGGCGCTGTGCGATGCCCCAACAACAGTTTATTCGCTTATCAAGTTTGGCTACGGCAAAGAAGAGCCAGTGCTGAGGGCAGTTAAGCATTTGGCTGGGCTAGTCCGCGAGAACGGGTGGCCTTGCGCTGTTTCAAAGGAGCTGGGTAAATTTCGTGGACCTGGCAGAAAAGATGACCCTTGTCCCTACGCCAACTTGATAACGCTGAAAATGCTGGCGGCACTTGATGATTACCGAAACAGCAGGGAAACCCGTTTGGGAGCGGAGTGTCTGTTGAACCTTTGGAGCAACAGCCGGCAACTGCATCCCTACATGTTTTACATGGGAACCGACTTTAGAAAAGTCAAAGCGCCCCTCATCTGGTATGATATCGTGCATGTGCTGGATGTCTTGTCCCAGTTTAACTGGCTAAAAAACGATAGTCGACTAAAAGAAATGGTTGAGGTGCTTAAATCAAAAGCCGACTCACATGGACGGTTCACGCCTGAGTCAGAATGGATGGCTTGGAAGGGCTGGGATTTTGGCCAAAAAAAGAAGCCCTCAGCTTGGCTGACCTTTTTAGCTCTGCGTATTCAAAAAAGAACTAGCCAGCAATGATTCTCTGGTCATCCCTGTTTTTTTCATTGTTTCATTGTTTTTAGGAAAAACTCTTAACCTTGTCTCACTTCTCATAAGAATTGACCTGAAATGCAACGCCTTGGTTTACTCTTTATTGCCTTTTTGGCAAGCAGCATAGTTTTAGTGTCTACTGCTGGTTTAGGCACAGTGTACGCCTCCACCCCAGTTAACCATATAATAAATTCAGATACTACATGGACAAAGGCAAACAGTCCATACTCTTTTGAGGGGCCAGTCAGCGTGAACACAGGCGTAACATTAACCATTGAGGCAGGAGTAACCGTTAACATAAACGACTATTACCTTCAAGTAAACGGAACCCTGCGGGCTATCGGAACAGAAAACGAAGAAATCGTCTTTAACTCATCTCCACAAGAGATTCAATATCAACCCAAAGCACGACTCTATTTTACGCCTGCCAGTGACGGATATAACGAACAAACAGGTGCAGGGTCAATATTGGAAAACGTATTTCTGCCTGATTTCTCAAAAGTAGGTTCTTCGGTTAAAATAACCAAATGCACAATAACACAATTAACCGTCGACGGCGGTTCGTCAATAATCTCTGAAAACACTATAGCTAAACTAACAATTAGCGGTGGCTCACCAACCGTAACTAATAATGAAATAACGGGAGCCGCCTTACATACTGGCGACAGCTTTGGATTTGATATTTCAGGTGGCGCGCCAAAGATTACATCAAACAGAATACATATCAGGCCTTGGTTTAAAGCAGGAGCTCCCACGTTTACAGATAACAAGCTCATGTCTGGAATACATGCCGACGCAAACAGTGGACAAATTATTATCTATAACAACGAAATAAGTGGATCAGGCGATTTTACTTTAATTCATATTGCAGGACGAATCCAAGCGTACGTCACAAAAAACATAATCAATGGGTTAGACAGAAATCCAACAGGTATAAGCGTTGGAAGTCACTTAACTTATGCTTCAATCACGAATAACCAAATCTCCAACTGTAAAAATGGAATAGCAATACGGCAAGATGATGTTCATGTTTCTAAGAATAAGATTTCAAACAATGAAATTGGTATAAATATAGATTTAATTTCTGAGTGGCCTGGCAAAACCATCAAACCGCCAACTGTTAAAGATAACACCATTTCGGAAAATTCTATAGGAATCCAATACAGCCCTGCCATGTTTGAGGCAGTCATAACAAACAATAACATCCAAGATAACACGCAGTACAACTTTAAACTTCAACACTCAGACAGCGTAACTATTGCCGATAACTGGTGGGGAACAACCGACAGTGAGGCGGTTGGTCAGAAAATTTTTGACAACAAAAACGACTTCAATATTGGCTATGTAACATTTACGCCGTTCTTAACCGCAAGAAACCCGCAAGCGATGCCTGACGAAAACGCTCCTATTCCAACGTCGACAACGTCCGCTCCTTCAGCAACGACAACCCCAAGCATGGAACCAACCCAGACGCTTCAACCAACAGACACTGCAAACGGCGTATCGTCTAACTTCAACTGGGAGCAGGCATTCATAGTTGCTTTGGTTGTTGTGGTCGCTATTTTATTGGTTATAGTAAGCGTTTTGCTGCGTAAAAGACGCACTTATTAAACGGTCATCTAAGGTTCGGTTGATAACCTTTAAGCCAGTAGAGCTTTAAGGCTTGATGTGTTAATGCATTCTTGTTTAGCAGCGTCTTTTTTAGTGGTTTAGTTGAACCGAGAGGAGCTTCAAAACGTCATTTATGCGGTTTTCTCTGACACCTTAATGGTTTTCTTAGCCCTCTTAATTCTCCCAATCGTGCTAGCCGAATACCTCTTGGATTTAACCTCCACCCAAAACGTGATACTATCGCTGATAAGCTGGGTAATCTACGCAGTATTTGTCTTAGAGTTTCTTCTCAAACTGCTCGTTGCCCAACAGAAAACGGTTTTCTTAAAAACCAACAAGTTCTACACGATAATCAGCCTAGTCATCATTGTCTCGCCGGTTCTTGAGCCAATCTCGGAGCTTTTTGCTGCCGCACCATTCCTCAGAGCGTTCAGGCTCGCAAGCGTTATTCGTCTTTCGCGGTTGACCAGTCTGCTTGCGGTTTCTGGCAGGGCAAGGCTGTCTTGGAGACGAATCAAGTTTAGAACCTACGCTATTGTTACCTCAGTTATTGTTTTTGGTTTTCTAATTTCCTTTTTTAAGCCAGAGCTAAACCTTTCAAGCACCGACCAAAACCTGCTCGCGCAGCTTATCCAAATTACAGCAACAATCTATGCCATAATCACTGGTTTCATAATCGCTAACGTTTGGGGCAAGTACACATCCCTTATACGCTCAGCAAATACTGAGGCTGCTAACCTCAAAAACATCTACTTGCTCTCCCTGCAGCTAAAAAATCAAGACTTAATCAACCGCATAAAACACAGCATAATCGAATACATTCAGGCAATTATTGAAACATACTGGAAAGCGTCAGGTAAAATCAGAATTCTCGAGCAAACCCAAGCAAAAATCATCCTATCTTTGAATAATTTTGTTCCGCAAAAAGAATCTGATATTGAAGTTTATAGCAACCTTGTAGATGAAATCAAAAGAACGTCTGAAAGTCATGCCAGCATAAAATCGCTTTTAGCCTCAAGAACGCCTAAAATTCTGTGGGCTTTAATCACTGTCTTATCGGCTGTTCTAATCTTTGGGTTCTACTTAGTTAGTTATGATAATCAACTGTTGGCAACGTTAACTATGAGTACTGTATCCACTGCGGTGGCCCTTGTTGCAGTGATAATTTATGACATGAATGACCCCTTCAAGTTTGGGTTTTGGGCTGTCTCGCCAGATGCTTACCTTGAGTTATTGCCCACTCTACAAAGCGCTGATGCTGTTTAGGATTGCAAAGAATTTAGAGGGCTCCAACAGTCGTGATGAGGTAGAAGCCATAGATGAACAGGAAAATTATGCCTTCCTTCCAGCTTATCTGCTCTCTAGACAGGAAATACCAGAAGAACAGGTTGGTAATGATAGAGAATATCATTAGGTTCTGGAAGACGGTCATGTTCATGTCAATTGGATTGCCTATTAACGCTGGAACAAAGAAGGTTATGCCCAAAATCAAAGTTGTATTAAAGAAACTCGAGCCAATGATGTTTCCAACTGCAATAGTTGCGTGCCCCTTTATGATTGATTTTAAGCCGATGGTTAATTCAGGCAAGCTTGTTCCAGCTGCGATTATGGTTGCGCCAATCACTTGCTGGGAAACCCCAAAGCCTGTCGCTATTTCAATTGCGGAGTCTACAAGGTAGTTTGCGCTTAAAACAACGCCTATAGCACCTATAATTGTGTATATTATGTATCTCTTGAGTTTGCTCTTTTCTTCAATGGAGACCTCCTCAACATCTTCGGCGGGCATTCTCACTTTTGACAGCTTATACATGTACGCTCCGAATATGATGAGTAGTATTAAGCCTACAGCCCATGCGGCTTGGGTTGACACGTAAATCAGGATTAAGGGAACAACAGAAGATATGAAAAGTCCAAATTCAATGCTGCTTAAATCCGATTTTTTCAAAGAGGGAATAACATTGGTTTTTCCGTTAACTGAGCCGTTCCCGCCATTTCCATTGAATGTTTTGGAAAAAAGCTGTTTTGCCGCTAGCAGTACTGCTGCTAGTCCAAGAATTACAGCTATGTTAAATATGTTTGAGCCCAGCACGTTTCCAATGGAGAGTGGTGCTCCGCCTGTGGTGGCGGCAATTACAGCCACAGTTAACTCTGGCAGTGTAGTTGACATGGCAATAAGAGTGAAGCCGACTGATGATTTGCCAAGTTTGCTTATGGCTGAAACTTTAATTGCATAATTAATTACAGTGTTACTTGCCCAATTCAAAAAGAGGAAAGACACCGCTATAACAACCAGATTGAATACCAAGTCGGTGAACTCTAACGCCATAGCTCTTTCCTCTATCTAGTTTAGGGTTTGACATGAAATGTCGATTTCACAATGAACATTATAAAGATATAAACGTTGTTATTCACTAATCGCTAATCAAAATGAACTTTTATTGGAAAAATAGGTAAAAAACAAAGCCATAAACTAAAAAAGAGGTTGATTAGTGGCTCAGTTGCTGCTTTATTGCCTCATCAGTTGCTTTTAATGCCTCTTGCAGTTTAGCTGGTTGTGTTCCGCCGCCTTGAGCAAAATTAGGTCTTCCTCCGCCTCCACCGCCAATGATGGGCGCAACCTGCTTGATGACTTGCCCTGCATTGAATCCTTTAGCAACTGCCGCGTCGCCTGCCATAACCATGATGCGTGCAGTTTTAGCGTCTGCGCCATAAAAGACCGTTACTGAAGCTGGATTGCGCTTGATAATTTCGCTTGCGGTTTGCACCATACGTTCAGTATCGACGACTTCGCCGAAATCACGCTTCACAATCGCTACACCGCAAACTTCCTCAGCGGGCTCAGCTGTTTTTGCTGTTGCGCTTTCTTTTTCAGCGAGTTCTTTGATTAAGCGGCGTTTGTCCACGTTTGCTTCTTTGAGGTCTCTTACCACCTTCTCAGCGGTCTTATCCAGCTTATCAATTGACGAATTAAGAATAGACGCCACATTCCATAGCAAGTTTTCTTGCTTTTGAATCTCCTTTAACGCTTGAAGCCCAACAGCGTAACCAAGCCGCTCAACGCCATCCTGCACGCGTTCAGTGTAAACAATCTTTATCAAGCCCACTTCAACAGTGCTTTTAAGATGTGTTCCAGCGCAAGCTTCAACATCCCAATCCCCAGTTTTAACAACGCGAATCATTTTGCCAGGCACCGCGCCACCCTGATAGAGTCGGAAACCGTAGAGTGCTTCAGCCTCGTTTCTGGGGTACCAGTTGATTTCTATTTTCATATCCGCCATAATCGCTTGGTTGGCAAGGATTTCGATTTTGTGAATTTCCTCTGGAGTTAAGCGTCTGTAATGTGAAATGTCAAGGCGCGAGGTTTCCAAGCCCTTCTGGGTTCCCGACTGCCAAACATGATTTCCCAAGACACGTCTAGCAGCGCCGTTAACTAAGTGTGTAACCGTGTGAGCCTTCATTAGGCTGTAGCGTTTTTCCCAGTCCAAAGAGCCCTTAACGGTTGCGCCTTCCTTGAACGGTGCCTTAGCGTTGATTTTGTGGATTATGACTTTGCCGATTTTCTGAGTGTCAACCACAGCCACTTTTGAATCGCCGAAACTGAGCCAGCCTTGGTCTGCTGGTTGACCGCCGCCTTCAGGGTAAAAGCATGTCCTTTCCAAAACAACACTGTTTTCGTTGATGATTTTTAGCACTTTAGCTTCAAATTCCTTGATGTAAGCGTCTGAGTAGTAGAGCGGTTCAGTTGGCGGAAGCGCTTCAACTTCCCTCTCCAAGGATTCCTCAGCCCTATTTTCCTCTTCTTCCATAGGCTTTGAAGCATTCAGGTGACGCTTAGCAATTAGTGAGTAAAAGTTTTCTGGAACATCCACTTCCACGCCTTCTTTTTCAGCGGCTTGCTTAACAATTTCAGGCGGCAACCCGTGAGAGTCATAAAGCTCAGTTAGGGTTAACTCGGGAATCTTGCCTGTGCCTTTGGCTTTAAGGTCAGCCGCGATGCGTTTAACCATGCCTTCCCCGCGTTTAAGAGTGTCCTCAAACTTTTCCTCTTCAACCTTAAGCATCTCAACAATTTCGTTTCTCATCTCTTTAACTTGCGGGAAGTCTTTAGACCAATAGTTTACCTGCAAATCGATTATGTCATAGAGTCCATCGGGGTTCATGTTTAAGCTGCGGATTAGGCGGTAAACTCTGCGGAAAAGCAAGCGCGCCAAGTAGCCTTCTTGAATGTTTGAGGGCACAACGCCTTCGCTGAGCATGAAACTCAAGGTTTTAGTGTGGTCAGTTATTGCCCACGCGTTCTCGATGGGGATAAGTTTTTTCTCAAGCGTTGCCAAGTCAATGCCTGTCAGCTGGGATACACGTTTGCGCAGTACCATGCGGTTTGCGGTTTTGTCCACATTAACTAAGCCTGAATACTTGGCAACTTGAGCTAAGAAATCGTTATCTACGTCACTTATTCCTGCGATACTGTAAACCTTGTCTAGCATGCCGCCGTAGATGGCTTGGAAACAACTGGGCACGCCTTGGCTTATCCAAGCGAAACGGTCAATGCCATAGCCAGTGTCAACCGTGCGGATGGGCAACTCGATGAACTCGTCGCCAACCACTTTGTACTGCATAAACACGAGTGTGCCCACCTCTAAACCGCGCACGATACACTCGACATCTGGACCAGCGTTTCCACCGCCAATCCAAACGCCTTCCTTGTAGATGACTTCTTCGCTTTTCATCCCCAACACCTCAGTGGCGAAACGGTGATGGTAGCGGACAGTGTCGTCTTTCCAGTAAACCTCTTTATCAGTGTAATTAAATGCGTGTGCGCCACCCATCTCAAAAATGGTTAAGTGCCTGCCAAAGGTAGGTCCCGTATTTGGGATGTCGGTCAGTCGAATGCTGGGTTGAGAAATCACCAAGGGGTTTGCAGGCGGCGGCGAGATGCCTTCGGTAACGTAAGGCTGAAAGTCAATTATGCTGGCGTGGGTTAGGTAAATGTCGCTTCTCCACCGTGCAACCACAGGGTACGGTTTAACACGCGTGTGACCATTCTTTTCAAAAAATGACAGGAAAGCCTCACGCATCTCTGGAAGGCTAAACCTCTTTTTTGCCGCAGGGTTGCCTATGAAAGTGTAGCATCCGCACTCGTCAGAGCTGGATTCGCCGCAAGTCTCCATAGACGCGTCTTGAGTCCAAAAGTATTCGCCACACTTTGGACATTTCTTGCGTATGAAACCTTCTTGTTTAAAGAAGGGCAATGCATATGCTTCTGCTGGAAAGCTTTTCTCAACCATGATGAGGCCTCTTTACACTGTAAGCTAATTAATTGTGAAAAGGGTTTATGGACTTCACGGATTTAAAGCATTGTCTATACTCACTCTATATTTGCACGCTAAATATCAGCTAGGCAACTCAAGATGGTCCTTCCGAAGTAAGCAGGTTAGCAATTTTTTTAAGTTAAACCCTTCCATTTTAAGGTATGCACTTAAAACTCATTATAGGCGAAATGATAATCCTTGTCGCTTCAGTGCTGGTGTTTAGAAGCTTATGGACATTGCTTGACCAGTATTTAGGTTCCTCTAACTTGGAAATCCTGCTTGTTATCGGCATCATTTTAACAGTAATAGGCCTCATGGTGCTTAATCATGGAGTTAAATGTGAGATAGAAAAGAAAACAAAAAAAGCTTAACCCTCAAAATGCCAATTACCAATCAGCTTGGGGGTTGTGCAGCAGTTTTTTTCTTGCCCATAACGTCTAAGAGGCTTAGTTAGATGCCGTTGAGAACGTGTGGATGTAATATACAACCCTGTCTTAAGCGCACGCGGCAAAACTGTTTCTTGCTTAACTGCGTCTTTGTATTTTTCACCGCAGCTTTCACAGCGGAAACCTTGCCTTTTGCCCATAGATTTTAATCGTTTTCCGCATTTCTGACAGGAAGGGTTTTTTTCCTTCACCTTTAATGCAAGCTTTAGGATGTTTATCTTTTCCAAGTTGATGGTTAAGGGTTTGCTTTTGGTTGCTTTGTGCACGGCACCGTAAACTTCCACGTAATCTCCAACGATTAATTCCCTGGCTATTTTCCGAAGGTCACCAGTCGGTTCATAAGCGGCGCAATCAACCTCCGAAGTCTCATCTTTTATAGAGAAAATAACATGCCGCAAAGGAACAATCCGCGGATTCCCCGAAACAACCCCTTTAACGATAACGGAACGATATGGCTCAAGACCACCCAAAGTTTCAACACGTGTTAAGTGTGCATCGGTGCCTTGGTTAGAACGGAAAATTACCCAGCGCTCCACAGGCTCCTGCAGCTTAACTAAACTGAAAGCTTTACCTACAGCTTGGGCGGATTCCCCTCTAATGCCAAACAAGATCGGGTCAGGTCCACGCGGGGTAATGATAACACGGTTTTTTTCTAAATCAACATTATTGTAAACTTGCGGCTGCAACTGCTTGTCCATTTCAAAAATCGATTGTTCATCAACACGGCGTTTAGTTCCCCAGTTTTGTGGTGTACGGTAAGCGATTAACTCGTAGGTGCAGTCGCCATTTAGGGGTTCACCGATTGCTGAGAGAGCACCGATTATGCCTCTGCAAGTGTTGTAGCCTAAAGCTTCTGCGCCGACTTGTTTGATGAGTTTAACTGCTTCTTTTAAGGTGACAATGCCTGTTTCAGCCCTCTTTGAAAAGCTGGTTAACTGGGCAGGGATTTTTTCGCCGCTATAGAAGACTATGCCTGGGTCTGTTCCTTTCTGGTTCACATGCGCCTGCTCTTCCCACAGGCTAATCGCCAACTCCTTAATCTCATCCTCCAGCTTTTGGGGATAAGTGAATCTTAGGCAGAGTGCACCGTTGCCCCGTGTCTTCCATGGCACGTTTGGGTTGAGCCTAACCAAGCTGGGGTAATCGATGAATTGAACCTTCATTTGAGTTAGCTTTTCAACAAGGACAGCTGCAAGGTAAGTTGTGCATCCGCCTTTAGTTGAGTCGGTATCGTCTAGCCCAATATGCATCGTGTGCCGCTGCTTTGTTGAACGCAAATGTCTAACTCCGCTTTTAGAGTTAGAGTGTACGCGGAATAATAAAAAATGTTGTTTGCAGTTATAGAAAAATGGGTGATTTAAGCTAGAACTGCTGTTTGCTCAAGGAACACTTGAGGCTGAAACGCTGGCATGTTATCCTCGATAATCATTGTTAATTTGGAATTCACTCTGCCGATCTTGTCAATACGTTTGGTGATGATGTTTTTCAGGTTATCCATGCTATCTGCTTGCACATGGGCGATTATGTCGTAAACTCCCCAAAGCGAATGTGCCTCTTGAACACCGCTTATTTTCTTTAACGAGTGTAAAACCTGTTTTTCAGCTCCAATTTCGGTTGTTAAGAGAACGTATGCTGTTGGCATGACTTCTTTTCCTCCATATCTTTTATTATTAGCTGCTTGCGGTTGGCTTCAGAGGTTTGGGTGCTCTTTCTTCAAGGGGAACGCAAAAAAACCAGATGGTTCTCCAAACCTCTTATTCCAACCTACTAAAAATCCGGTGCATCCACTTGCAAACGTTTCCTTTCCAGCTAGCCTCCCTTTGGAAATGTGTTTATGACCCTTCAATTCTCATCTCACCTTCGGATGCACGGGGTTGTTAAATCAGTTCTAAAAAATTTAAAATTATGTGACTGTCTAGACACAGTCACAAGTTAACGCTTAAAAATTCATTCCTAAACGAACGGATTACTTTTCGAGTGGCTACTTTATGGTTTGTCTGTTTCTTCATCGCTAAAATAGCACTTTTCAGCGAATCTGGGTGTGCAGACACAGTAAAAAACTAAGTCGTTATTTCCAACATTGGTTATTTTCTGGGATGTTCCGTCTGGGATAACGACTACGTCGCCACTGTTTACTTCTGCTGGTTCAAGCTCTGCTATGTCTATGACGCCTTTGCCTTGAGTGATGATGTAGATTTCTTCAATGCCCTCTAAGTGATGGGCAACAGTGGTTACTCCTGGTTTCACTGTGGCTTTGGCAATCGAAACTGTGCCATCTGTAGCGCTGTAGTTTTCAGCGATGTAACAGCGTTCAGGCGTTAAGTATTCATGCAGGCTTTCGGCTTTCACAATTTTAGGCTTCATACTGTCAATCTCAGAAGATTTTATAACACGCAAACGTTTAAGTCAATCGGGCACTTTATATCAGTTATAAAAAATTGTTTTTTCATTAAAAGTTTGGTTGAATTTATGTCTGAAAAAGTTAAAACCGAGGTAAAATGTTCTGATTGCGGCAAAACCACGACTGTGCCGTTTAAACCAACCGCGGGTAAACCCGTTTATTGTCGAGAATGTTTAGCTAAACATCGCACCACGCGAATGCCGTCAAAAACTTCGAGTTTTGGCAGCGAAAAGCAGGCTTGGTCACGCCGAAGAGAAGGCTGGAAAGGCAGAACCGAACATAAGGTTACTGCATAAATGAAACCATAATTTAAAAGATATTTACGGTTTATTTCGCCATTAACGGCGGCGTGGCTACTTTTCTGCTTTTCTCAAGCACAGTGAGTGCTCCGTTTTTTCCGAGCCTCAACTGTTTTTCTCCTCTAAAGAGGCAGACTTGTGCATTTCTTATTTCTATTTTGTCATCTAAAGCAACAGCGTTTATTTGTCCTTCCCACAAGCATAGCTTGATAGTGCCAGTTTCGTCACCGATGACCGCATTTACAACCATAGCAGTGTTGCCGAATTGTGTGTGAACTTGGGCTGGTTTTGGGATTTCTAAAACTTTAGCTTTTAGGTTAATCCGTTTCATGCCTGATCTTAACTCGGATATCATGCTGAAGATGGTGTCGGTGTTTTGTTTAGCTATTTTTTTACGTATCTTGTCTGTGCTCATGTAGTTCTCAAATGTTGCGTCGTTGCTTCGTGTAAGAAAATCTTCATCTACCTTAAATTGAGCGACTACATCATCATCCTTTTTAATTAAAAAGATGACTTCATCTTTAAATTTGCCACGGTACTCTACTGAGAGGTCTCCGCAGGTGGATTTGCCATTTTCTTTGGCTGCAATTAAGGCTTGGACTACTTCTGCTGGGTAAACATTGTATTTCACTGAAACAAGTGCAAGATGCTCGCCTAAAGTTGATTTCTTTTGTCTCAAATTTCCCCCTCCAAATTGTTAAATAGTCAGAAACAGAGAAAAAGCGAACAAGATTTCTACTTTTTCTCTAAGAATCCAAACAATTACTCTATAATGCCATCTCTTCCTATATTAGTATGACTGTTAAAAATGGTGATTTCAACATGAAAAGACAAAAACTGTTGTTTTGACCAAGCGGTAAGTATGAAATGTTTCCATGCTATGACCAAATTGGTAGGCATCACTTTATAAGAGACGTTGTAACATCTGTTGAGTCGTGTAAGAAGTATTTTTTACACACGAATGTAGTAGGAGTTGAAATAGCGAAATGTCATACGGTAACAGAGAGATGCACAAGGCAACTTGCGCTGACTGCGGAAAAGAATGTGAAGTTCCTTTCAAGCCAGACGGTAGCAGGCCAGTTTATTGCCGTGAGTGTTACTCTAAACGAAGACCACCACGAAGATACTAAGCGTAAAACGCTTTGAATCTTTAAAATGGTTTCATTTTTATCTTTTTAATTTTTTTATTTTAAGTTAATCTTGTCTTAGGCACCCTTTTAAAATACCATAAGAGAATACTGCTGGCTAGGAAAACTGCTGTGCCAACCGCTGCTGCTGCAGGTACCACTGGAAAAGAATCTGATGGCTGATCGTTTTCAGGTGAACTGCTGGTTGGAGGATTCTGGTGTGGCAGTTGTGTATTCTCTGGTGTTTGCGGAACCCATTCTTTAAAGTCGATTTGTATCTTGTCTGTGTTGAAGGGCTTGGTTAAGGGGTAATGGTCAGTAAAGTTTTCGTAAACATGGTACGAGGTTTCACCGATGCCATCACCATCTGCGTCTGCGCCAGTGTAGCCGCTCCAGTAGTTACCTTCAACACCGTTGTCCCATTTAGTGTATGCAGCATAGTAGCTGCCGTTTGTGAAACTCATCCAATACGTAGAGTGGTCTTCATAAACCTGTGTATTTCCTACGAAACTGTTCCATACGAAATTGTTACCATCTGAACCAGCAAGATTAACGGCGTATCGGCTTGAGCCTGAAAATGTGTTTCCCAAGAAATCGTTAAACATTGAACCGCTCATCACGATGCTGTCTTTGCAATTAGTAATGCTGTTTTTGAAGAAAACATTGTGTTCTGCACCGGTCTGCAGGTAAATGCCGTATGCCTCAGCGGTTATGTTGTTTTCGTAAATGTAATTGTTTTCACAGCCAGATTCCAGCTGTATTCCTGCGCGGTCAGGACTAGTCGAAGCTATACTGTTTTTTTCGATTTTGTTGTATCCCGAACCCGAAAGAATGATACCGTAACAACCGTTTCCTGTTAATGAGTTCCCGCTTATTGTGTTATTATGTGAACTCAGGAGCTTGACTGATGCAGTGCCATGACCACCCATGAAGGCTGTTTCTGTAAGCTCGTTGCCAATTAAGGTGTTGCTATGGGAGTTCGTCAGCAGTATGCTGCTGGTTTTGCAGTTGGTAATCTTAGTGCTTGTTGTTCCGAAAAGCATTACAGGCTGTCTTAAGCCTGTGCTGTCAATGTTTTTAACCACCATGTCTTTGCAGTTGATAAGGACTACTTGATTGGCGCCGTCAATAATCTGGTTTGACTGCCCTTCAAGAATTACCAAAGGCTTGCCATCAATAGTGTTGCCAGAAAAAACATTTGAAACTCCAGAGTTCATGAACGTGAGACCGCCATTTATGAAAGCATTATCGGTAAAGCTGGTTTCGTTGGTCCAAAAAGACACACCATAAATTCTTTTTTGCGAGACAAACGTGTTCCCTGAAACAGTTCCTTTAACACCACGAAGGTCAATAGCCCAGTACTTGGTTTCAAAATAATTGTCAATTATGCGGTTGTTTGAAGCAGTCGAGTTAGAATCGAGGCTATGAGTGTAGAGTTCAATGCCTGTTCCAAAATCAACTATCCGCAAATTCTTAATTGTAATGTCGCTTCTTCCACGAATACCGATGGCTACACCGGCGTTTATTCCTCGAATTGTTTTTCCTGCGCCATCAAAAACTACGCCGTCACGTTCGATAGAAATAAAGGTAGCTCCATCCCCAACGCTGCCTGATATGTCCCCATTCAAGGTGTAGACGTTCCCGTTTCGCTGGATTTTGTCGGTTCCTTCAACTGTGCCCTCCGCAGTTATCCTTATAACGCCTGTATACGGCGAAAGAGCAGTGGCAAACTCTAAGGAACACACAAGTGACATTGCTAAAAGCATTGATAGCAGAATAAGTGTTAGTGACTTTTTGAATTCCTTATTTGATTTGATTGATTTGTGCATGATGACTCTAAAGTTCTTGGCTAAAAAAAGCTATTTATTGGTTCTCGTCAAGAATTCTTGACTAAGAAATACATGGCGAAAATAAGGGTAGTCAAAGTTTCTTGACTAACCGTTTCAGGAAGCAAATCAACAGTAGATTCAGGGCTAAAAACTAATTAATGCCATAAAAGCATAATTCTTTCAAGAAAGGCAGGAAAAATGAAACAAGTCCTCTTAACACCCTCAGCGGGCAAACGTTTAATCGCAAAAGCCCTCTCAGACCACGCCATTCTAAGCGTAGCAAAACAGGGAACACTAGTTATTGTTGCAGGAACAACCAACGGCTATGTAGCTGAAGAAGTTCTAAAAAACCTTGGAATCGAGGGCTTCTCTAGGAAACGTTTCTTTCGCGGCGTCAATTTGCCGCCAAAACAAGCCGAAAAAAAAGTAACGTCGGAAGGTCGTTTGACTGACGAAAGCAAATTCCCAGGCGATGTCATCATCAGCAAAGGCGTTTGGTTGAAAGGCAAAACAATCAACGACGTAGCTGACGACCTAAAAGAAGGCG
>CAYMLF010000003.1:0-2807 GCA_964391275.1 uncultured Candidatus Bathyarchaeia archaeon | reverse complement strand
GTTTGGTTGAAAGGCAAAACAATCAACGACGTAGCTGACGACCTAAAAGAAGGCGACGTCATCATTAAAGGCGCCAACGCCTTAGACCTTGACCGTCGACAAGCCGCAGTTCTCATCGGACACCCTAAAGCTGGAACCATCGGGGTCGCTTTAACGGCTGTCGCTGGCAGAAGAGTCAAACTAATCATTGCTGTAGGACTGGAGAAACGAATAAACGGCAACCTGTTTGACCTATCAGAAAAACTGAACGCGCCTGGAGCTAGCGGCTATCGGCTTTTGCCTGCTCCCGGCCAAGTTTTTACTGAACTTGACGCTATAGAATGGCTAACAGGAGCCAACGCCGAGTTAATCGCTGCTGGAGGAGTATGCGGTGCAGAAGGCTGCGTGCTTTTAGCTATCACAGGAACAAGAGACCAACAAGAACAAGCGGTTGCACTTATAAATTCGGTTTCACACGAACCGCCCTTCAACGAAGCATAAACTAACTTATTTTTGTTCCATACCCATGCCATGATGACTATAGCCCATACCATGATGGCTGCCTTGCATTTGTTCTCCTTGCTGTTTACCCCTTGACTGCATCTGCTTACGCATTGCATCGCCGCTTTGAGCCATCAAATCGGTCATAGTGTCAATGTTATCTTTAATCAACTGCATCATAGCTGGGTTTATGTCCATTTCCATTGTGAATTTTACTCTTCCAGTCTTATCTTCTTCGATGAATTCCACCTCCATGATAGCAAAAAACCGTTAAGAAAACAGCAACATTAAGAGACTTTGCCTGTTTTTTAAACCATAGTGGCTGTGACAACACAACAACAAAAAGCAAAAAAACGGGTTAATCGCTTTTCCAGTACTCTGCCAAGCTGGATAAGGCTTCCTCAAACAAGTAGTCCTTGGGAACCACATCCACCTTAACGCCAAGCTCCGATAGTGCTTCAGCCGTTGTTGGACCAATAGCGACAACAGTTACTTTCGACGCTAACATTTCACGCAGATGCTCCATTGAAGCTTTTTCGGTTAGCATTTTGAAGATGTTTTTAGCGCTCAAGCCGCTGCCAAAAACAATCGCGTGTATACGTCCAGCACTTAAATCTTCAAAAAATTTAGTCTTCAAAGCTTCATCCACTGGCAAGCCTGATTCGTAAACATGAATCTCCTCTACATCGGCGCCCATGGCTTTTAGTTGGTTGTTTAAGGTTGGGGCTGCACTGGTTGTTCTTGGTATGCGAATAACTTTGCCATCAACCTCTTGGGTTTTGAAGTATTCAAGCAAGCCTTCGGAACTGTATTTTTCAGGAACCAAACTCACATGCACACCGTATGCTTCAAGCTCTTGTGCAGTGCGTGGACCAACGCCGATGACAAATGATTTGTTCAAGCCGTGTTTTAGCTGCTCTGTCTGCTTTAGACTTTCAGCAACAGCAAAGAGGTATTTAACGCCGTTAGTGCTCATCAAAAGAACATAATCAACCTTGCCTGATTCAAGTTCCGCAATGAAACGCTTCACGGGTTCAGTGTTGCTTAAAGGCTTAATTTCAATGGCAGGAATGTAATAGGGCACGCCGCCTTTCTGCTCAATTAGCCGTCCAGCTTCCTCAGATTGCCCAGATGGTCGTGTTAAGGCGACTGTTCTGCCTTTCAAGTCAGCGGCTTTTTGAACCATGCAAGTCTCCTTCCCAAGTTTGCTACTTCACCTATGACTATTACCGATGGCGGCTTGATATCTTTGGCTTTAGCTTCTTTAACGATTGTGCCGAGCGTGGCGATTAATGTGCGTTGCTGGGGCAAAGTGCCAGATTCAACCATCGCAGCAGGGCGGTCAACGCTAACTCCGCCTGCAACCAGTTTATCCACAATGCCCTCAAGCGACTCGACACCCATCAATATGACCATGGTGTCAACAGCGTTGGCGATTTTTACCCAGTCAACAGGTTTCTCTGCGTCACCAGCCCGATGCCCCGTAATAATAGCGACTGAAGCAGCGTAATCCCGGTGAGTCAATGGTATACCTGCGTACATGGGCGCCGCAACAGAACTGCTGACGCCGGGCACGACTTCAAACTCGATGCCTTCCGCAATTAAGGCTTCAGCTTCTTCGCCGCCTCTGCCGAAAACGAAGGGGTCGCCGCCTTTTAGACGCACCACTTTGCTGCCTTCCTTTGCTTTCTGGATGATTATATTGGTTATTTGGTCTTGTGGCACCTCGTGAAGACCAGTGCGTTTGCCAACAAAAATCCGCTCAGCCTTCGCTGGAGCCATATTGAGGACTTCTTCGTTTACGCCTAAACGATCATAGACAACAACGTCTGCTTCTTTTAGCAATTCAACTGCTTTCACCGTGAGCAGTTTAGGGTCTCCTGGGCCTGCGCCGACAAGGTACACTTTACCATGTGCCATACTTTTCACGCCATTCCTTCTCGTAATCTCTGGCTCCCTGCTTTAGAAGATTTTCACCCACATTGCTGCCAAGCTTTTCTGCTTCTGCAACGGTGCCTTCAGCGTAAGCGCTGATTTTCTTTTGACCTGTCAAAGAGAAGATGCAGCCGAAAAGCGACAAATTATCGCCGCTTACTTTGCCGACGGCGCCAATGGGTACTCGACATCCGCCTTCAAGCTTCAAGACGAGGCTTCGTTCAGCAGTGATTTCCGCACGGCTTGCTTTATCTTCAACTGCAAGCAAAAAATCTATCATTTTAGAATTACCTTCTTCAGCGGCAATCGCTAAGGCACCTTGCCCAGCCGCTGACGGGAACTGTTCAAGCGATAAACGCTCTGATAGCTCATTCTCAAGGTTCATGCGTTCC
>CAYMLF010000002.1:12358-31331 GCA_964391275.1 uncultured Candidatus Bathyarchaeia archaeon | reverse complement strand
ATGCTTGGCGATACAGCATGCCATAAGCTGATTGTATAGAGTAAGCTCCGAAAGCGGGTTCACTCCATGGATAAGCCATTGCTTCGCCTCTTCCATTGTTGCCCCATGCTGGTTGTCCTGTAGCCAAATCCCAAGCCATAAAGTAGCCGCCCATCATTAACGCCGCTACTTTGCCGTGGTCAGCTACGCTGCATGCAGAACTGTAGCATGTGTCTTCAACTGTAACGTTCCATATGCTTTGTCCTGTCCAAAGGTTGAAGCCTTGAACTGTTGTTCCAACCCATGCTCCTACTTCTGGAGGAGTAATAGAGTTTACGACAGCACCGTAACCTGCTTGATAGTCAATTAACGATGGTAAACTGCTTCGTGCATACGACACATTGTTTAGTACTCTTGATGCAAAGTTACTAGATGAGCCTTTTGTAGTCCAGTTAATCAAGCGGTAACGATCAGCGCCTGCAGTTGCACCCAGATCCTGTACGCTCAAGACGTATCCTTCATACTGATTGTAGAAGGTGCCTGAACTCACTGGTGCAGTCGACACGTTTAGAGTCAACGCGCCGGTATATGGGTTCCACTTGTATAGGCTGCCGCCGCTTATCGCCAAAAGCTCCACTGAATAGGTTTCGCCTGCTGTTGCACCGGGCACTTCCAACATACCACCTGTTGTATAGGCAAGTAAGTTTGGAGTAAGGGAACTGGTGAATGTCATGCCAAAGAACGACATTGTAGTTGTTGATGCGGGTACCTCAAAAAGTACTTCACCTGTGCGTATATCAGTGGCCCGCCAATATGTTGCACCGTTGGTACCTGGTTTAACGTAGCTGTCATATGCGTATCCAGCATAAATCAAGTTAACGCCGCCACCGCCGAAGGGTCCACCGCCGCCGCTAGTAGTGCCTAGTTGTGCAGCTGGTCCACCGATTAAGCCTGCTATGCCTGTTTGACGTTTCCAAACTATGTGTGCTGTGTTTGGCGCTATAACCCATGGATGGAAGCTGTATTGGCTGCTCCATTGAGGATTAGTGTCAGGGTAAAGTGCATCCCACACCGGACCGCCACCTTGATATCCAGTGCCGGGGTAGTTTCCTAGAATTGGCCACCATTCCCTGTTTTCCAAGGATGCGGGTCGCGTCCAGTAGTCAGTCGGCAGTGCTGATTCAGGCCAAGGCCATACCGGGTTTTCTTGCACAACAAGGATTTGTTCTTGGGTTGAGCTTGGTTCATAGTAACAGTCTCCTAAGAAATTCACGTATCCTGAGCCCATCACTGCGCCTTGTTCAGCAGTGTAGTTTCCAGCAGGGTAGTAGCCACCAGGGAACTCGAATTTGAGCTTCCATTCGCCTACTTTGTCGACAACGAATTCAAACCAAGCAGTAGTATCCGCTCGATAGGAATCCACTACTTTCACGTCAGTTTCTCCTTCAGGGTCTGTGATTGTTATTTTATAGTCTGAGAGGTATCGGCTTGCATGTGTTGCAGGGTTAAGCCACACGTTGACTAGGACTGTTTGTCCTACACCAACTGGGTTAGGCCTAAAGCTGAGGAAAGAAACAGTCTTAACCGTCACGTCAGGAGTTATGCCTGAAGCTAAAGGTCCAGGTGTTGAACCTCCTTCTTGCAGATTTGTTGGTGTAACACCGGCAGGCAAAAAGCTTTGCGCGCTAGCTGATATAGTCAGCATCGAAATCGAGGATACTAAAAGGACTGCAATCAAAATCGCGGAAAATGTTGAGTTCTTTTTAATTTTTTGCAATTTTCTTTTTTCTCCTTAAAATTTGTATGGATTCTTATATATGTCAAACGGTTTTTAAGCTTTAGCGCTAGATTTAAAAAGGCTTATTTGCAAGCACAAACGATTGATGTTGAAACTTCCATGAATTGCCCATACCGCTCTGAAGCTTTTTCAAACGCTTCCGTCGCATCTGTGTCAAGTTTAGTGAAGGGATTTAACTCAATTTCCCATTGGTCTGCTTTAACTTTTTTCCGTTTCCACGTTCCCACGATTTTGCCCTTGAAAACCATAACCGCAGTTAACGCGTTACCCATCGACATGAGCTTCTCGAAAATTCTTTCTTCGCTATATGCACTTCGGTCCTTGTAGCTTAGAACGTACTCATCATAAACAGACAAAAGGAAGGCTTGCGGTTCTTCAAGCTTGTTTGGATGATTCTTTTGAGCAGACCAGTAGATTTTGCCATCAACGTTTTCCTCTGTAAGCTCTGCTTTAGCTAAATCTACTCCTTGCTGGGCATCCTTCATGGTGAGCCATGACCACCAAGCGAAATCCTTAATCTGAGCTGGACCATGCCCATTGAAGTATTTTAACGCAAGCTGCTCTAAGGCTTCTTCTAGGCCTAGCTGTTTAGCGTTTGATGTTCGCTCGTCAAGTAATGCATAAGTAAACTGTTTTCCACGAAGCGGTCCACTGCATATTAATGCGTCCAGTTCTAAATGTGAAAGTATGTGGCTGAGCCGTTGTCCACGAATGGATGTTTTGAGCGTTTCTTCAAGTTGCCCTGCAAGCTCAGCTCTAGTAAGAAACCTCTTTCCTTGCAGTGCCTTTGTAATCACTTTTTTGCTTTGAGTTAGCATTTCTTGGGTTATGCCGAGTTTCTGGTTGTATGGGGCAAGTGTTTTTTTAACCCTGAACGCCGTGAGTTGCTGCATCCACCTGATGTCTTGGGGCATAACAAAATGCCATGTTGGACGCATAATGTGTGTACGCAAAAAATCTCCCCTGTTGAAGGCTTCTTCCACAAGCTTGTCAGTTGCTTTTTGCATGCGTAACCCCAGGGACCATTTTGCGGCAGCAAAATCTTGCGATTGAACTGCTCCTAAATGCTGCACCACTTCTGCTGGACTTTTGAACGGTGAATTGCTCAAACCAGTGTTTTGCAATCGAAGCCGTGGGATTTCAGAAAATTTTACTGTTTATCACTCCTACATGCGGTTAGAAGTCTATTAATTAATGAAGCTGTGGCTTTATAAAAGCCGCTTTATCCTTAAGGGCGCTTGATTATTTAACGATATTAAATAATAAGCATAGAGCTGTGACAGGAAGTTTTATAACGCTGCGTCAGCGTAGGACAAACTTAAAATCGCTGGAGATTTCAGGTTGAAAAGCCTCAGAAACGTGCTTGTTATTGGCGAGAAAAACATTTTTGGCGAGATAGCCCAAATTATAGGCATCGCCTCAGAAGCCAACACTATACTGCAAGGCATGCTCAATGAATGCAAAGATGAGAATAAGCTCGATGCTGGAATGCAGGCTATCCATGTGTTGGAGAACAAGGCCGACAACATAGCTTTCAAAGTGAGCCAAGAAATAACAACTGGTGCTGTTAGCCCCAACATACTTGATCATCTTCTGGAATCCGTTAAAGTTGCCGACGACATTGTGGATAACTATTATTATCAGAGTCGTCAACTTTGTCGAATGTGCAGAGCAAAGTTTCCCTACTCTGAGGCAATTGAAGAAGCCCAGTGGATGGCACTGTTTAAGAGCATGCTGGATTTAGCTATCCAAGCTTTAGTTAAAGTAAAACAAACGCTTTCGATGTCTGATTTAACGCAGATTTTAGAGCTTCGCAAAGAAATTGAAGAATTGGAAGGGCAAGGGGACGATATTAAGGATAAAGGTTTTGACTGGCTGTATCATCAAGCTCCTCAGATGCATTACCTACAGTTTCACCATTACGGTGAATTACTCCAAAAGTTCGACGACATCTTGGATGGATGTGAAGACCTCTCAGATTTAATCTTATCAGTAATAACTTCAATTCTCAAGTGACCGCAAAGTGATGCTAGAAATTGTTCTTGCTGTTTTAGTTTTTCTTGCGGTTATGTTGGTTGCTGGGAACAATCTTTCAGCTTGCGTGGGACCAACCGTTGGGGCTAGAATCCTATCTAAACGTACAGGGGCATTGTTGGGGGCAATTGGTTTTTCAGCTGGATTGCTTATACAAGGGTCAGGAATGACGAATTCAGTAGCTATTCTTTTGCCGAACGCAACTGTTGAAATGCAAATCACCGCATTGTTGGTGTCTATAGTCATTTTTGGAATCGCCCACATAGCTAGAGTGCCAATGTCTCTGAGCATGTCACTTGTAGGGTTACTTGCAGGCTTAGCCATTTCAAAAGGAGTCACTTCTGGGTTACCTTACATTTCACAAGTGGCGGTCATGTGGTTTGTTGCTCCCGTGGCGGCAGCTGTTCTCGCATTCTTCTTGTTGCGCATCCTCAATCGTCGCCAAGTAAAGGATATTTGGCGCAGAATTCGCTTCTACAAGGCACTGTTGATTGTTTTGTCTTTTACAACTGCGTTTAGCTTGGGTGCTAACACTTTAGGCTTGATTGTAGCAACTGCAGGCTTTAACTGGGCGATTTTAGCTACGGCGGTGGTAGCAGTTTTTGTTGGCGCATTTTTCCTTGGTGATGGAGCGATCCGCAGAATTTCTCAAGAGTTCTTTTTGATGCGCTATTCAAACGCGACAGTTACGCTTGCTACTTCAACGATTTTAGTGGAGATTGCTGCTTTTCTGAATATTCCTTTATCTAATACGCAGACGACGGCGGCAGCGGTTTTTGGCACAGGTGTTTCGTATAGGACCAAGTTTATGTCGCTTAAACCTTTTTTGACTATTGTTGCGGGCTGGATTGTGGCGCCGTTGCTTAGTTTTTTGATAGGTTGGATTCTCTAATTTCTCCTTGTTGTCGATATCTGACTCCGATTCTGATTTTCAATTCATAAACTAATTATATCAAAATAGAATATGATAAAAAAAAGAGGGCAAGAATAATGTCTGATACCACAGGGACCAGTCAAAATTTACAGAAATTAAAAAAGCTTGAAGAAGAAAAAAAACAGCTACAACTTGAAAAACAAGAATGTGAACACCAAGTACGGAGTTTTGTGTATGGGTCTCCAATCCCCACATTCTTCATCGACAAAGACCACAAAGTCGTCTATTGGAACAAGGCTGTCGAGCAGCACAGCAAACTAAAAGCTGAAGAAATAATTGGCACAGACGGCCATTGGAAGGCGTTCTATGAAGAGAAACGCCCTTGCATGTGCGATTTGCTGCTAGATAAAAGTGAAGAAGAAATCACTAAGTGGTATGCTGGAAAGTTTAAGAAATCACAAATTATTGAAGGCGGATATGAAGCAACAGCCTTCTTCCCGAACATGGGTGAAAATGGCACATGGCTGCATTTCACAGCCACAATAATGAAGGACACTAAAGGCAAAGTAATTGGTGTCTTAGAAACCCTCAACGACATCACCGAAGCCAAAGAAGTCCTAAACGACTTTATCACGTTCATCAAAGAAGCCATTGACGGAGCAAAAGAAACCTTAGACATGAGCGATGAAACACTCAAACTAAGCGAAAAAACCACACTGCTTGCAAACACCGTAGAAAAAACCGCCTCCAACGTAGCCGTAACAGCTAAAGGCGTAGCCACAAGCGCACAAAGCAGCTCAGATGTTGCTTTGAAAGTAGTTGGTAACGCAGAAAACGCTGTACAATCAGCCAAAAAACTCGCTGACATGGGAAAACAAGCATCTGAAGTCTCAAATCAAATGGCAGTAGGCATGCAGCAAGTCAGCACCGCATCACAGCAGGTCTCAACAGGCGCTCAAAAACTAGCTGACTTAGCCCAAAATGCTGCAAGCAACACTGAATCTTTAAAGAAAGTAATGAATGAAGCCGGAACAATTGCACGTGATGCATCAACAGTCACATCAGAAGCGTTGAAAAAATCAGGCGAAGCAAACATTAAAGGTCAAAAGGGAATCACTGCAATCGAAAACATCAAAAGCGAAATCGAAAAAGTGTCTGACGCAGTACTTTCCATGGTTGGCTCAATTGAACAAGTTGGAACTATGGCTAACTCAGTTTCTGACATTGCAGGTCAAACCAACATGCTTGCCCTAAACGCTGCCATTGAAGCGGCACGTGCAGGAGAAGCAGGACGCGGCTTTGCCGTGGTTGCAGACGCAGTTAAAAGCTTGGCAGGGCAATCCAAGGACGCGGCGGGCCAAGCTATCAGTCTTGTTAAGCAAATTAAAAACTCAGGCAGTCAAACAACTGATATTGCTAAACAAACCCAGGTTGGTGCAAACGAAGGCTCTCAAGTGGTTCAAGGAGCAATACGGGAAACTGAAGGAATATCCAAGATAATGGATGACATGAACACAAAAGTGGTAAAGCTCGCAAGCGGAGTCGAGACCGGTTTAGACTCTTTAAACTCAGTAGCTAAGACCATTGAGGAAGTCGCTAGCATTGCTGAAGAAAGCTCCTCAGCTTCTGAAGAGGCTTCGTCAGCAGTTCAAGAGCAAACGGCAGCTTCTGAGGAAATCGCTGGCATCGCTAAGAACGTTTTCGAGGTCGCTGATAACGTAGCTAAAGTGTTTGAAGAAGTAAAAGGAGATGTTTCAGGCGTTGCAAAAGCAACAGAAGGAGTCGTCGCTGACGCTCAGAACGTAGAAAACTCGGTTAAAGAAGTAATGTCTGAAGCAGGAAACGTCGTCACTGCAATGGAACAAATCAAACAGATAAGCCAGAAAGAGAAAGAAGCACTACAGCAACTAGTTGAAAAACGCAGCATAATGCTGGACAAGTTGATTGATAAAAAAATGAAGCAATGTGAAACAGACGACGAACGCGCACGACTAGAAGCAATGAGAATCAAGAAATAAGCGAAAGACGCTGAATTCAGCGCCTATTCCTTATTTTCAACCAATTTTTCCGAAAAACCTACTTTTCAGAGCTTAAAAAAAGGAATGTTGTGAAGGCAAAACTATCTACTTATTGTAGATGGATTCGCCATCTTTGAACGTCTTCTTAAACTGAAAGCACCAACTGCCGCCGCAGACGATAATAGCACAACAGCCATGATACTGAAACCTTCAGGTATGTCGCTAACGTATCCTGAGATGCTTCCCCACCGAGACGGGTTATCCTGTGGGGTTGGTGGCCAAGCTTTAACTCCTTCTTCAGGTTTGCTTGCGTCGTACATTGCAACCCTGATTCCGATAGGTGGTTGAGCGGTTATAGGCGAAGTATTCTTGTTGAATGATAATTCTAATATCCAATGTTCAGAGCTGTTTTGCGGAGACGCACTTAACGTATTAACCCATGTTATTCCAGGCGGCGGGGATGCAAGCAGGGTCCAGTCTACACCGTTTCCTTGATATGCCTTAAGTGTTGTGTGTCCTACGATGTCGAACCTGTAAGAACTAGCTGTGGGGGCAGTTACGTTCTCGTTGGCGTTGTGTATACATATTTGCCAGTAATCGTCTGGGTCATCGGTGTTGTCAGTGAAGAATTCGACAATATTGTATTGCGTAACGTCGCCTGTTATGCTGATTACGCCTGCGAATTTTGCGGTGGAGGATATACTCTGCCATGGAGCATAAGTCCATTCGTTATCATTAGTCCATTCTCCATCAACTGTGATGGTAAAGCCAGAATACTCGCCGTATGAGTAGCCCTCTTCGAACGCGTTAGCAGTTTCTATTGTTGCTATTAAGAGTAAACTGCAAAGCAATAGTATGCAAAAAGCCATCATAATAGTTTTTTTCAATTCAGCAATCTCTCCTTAATTTAGAATAAATCAATATTTAAGTTGATTGCCTTAAGAATTTTTCCTAACGTAGCAGGAAGACGCCTTAGAAGTCAGGTGTCACTGGTTACAACTAAATTTTTAGGATTTTCTGTTAGTTGCAGTTTTTTTCTTCTTTTAACAAGATATGTTAAGTTCATGACCAAGGACAACCCGAGTAGAAGGCCTTCAATAAAATCTGTCACTGAAAACCCATATATTCAAAATGCAGGAACCGCCCAATCAGTATTCCTGAGGCAATAGATATCATGCCTATTGCTAGTATGCTCTCGTCTTTAAGAAGCACTTTTCCACCTTCAGTTTAGTTAGCCCTTTATGGTTATAGTTTTTTCGATCACCCAAAGTTTAAGCAATTAAGTTATAGTAACAGTAACAACTACTTTTTATCGAAGAAAGACTGAAAAGCGTTTTGACGGTTACTTCTTGAACATACCAAGAAAGTCGTCTATGGTTTTTGCGGGTAAACTCATAATGTGTACTGTGCCGCGGGAGCCTAGCTCGATTGACACGCGGATTATGGCTTCGTTATCGGGGGCTTCCACGATGTTGACGAAGTCATAGCGCCCCAGTGTTGCATACTGCTCTAGAACCTTTGCGCCGAATTTTTCGATTTCCTTGTTAACTTCCTTGAGGCGTTCAGGTCGTTCTTTGATTGTTTTTCTGCCCTCAGAAGTAAGAGTGGACAATAAAATGTATTTTGCCATTTAAAAGCCTCGCTAGTACAGGGTTTTTGCGTGTGATTTAAGCTTTTTTAAAAGTTAGCGTTTGATAAAATCTTAATATTGTTTAATTGTGATTATATTATTGGGGAAGTTTTATGGGGTTAGTTAAAAACTCTAGAAAAGAGTTCCCAAGTGTCCTTGACAGCGCATATGAACAGTACAAACGTGACTTGGAACGCTATAAACTTGTAGAAGAAATTATGACTCCCAAAGTTTACACCATAACCCCTGAAGACACTATGGATAGAGCTGCAAGAATCATGGGGCAAAAACACATTGGCAGCTTAGTAGTTAAAAAATACGATACTCCTGTGGGCATAGTAACTGAGAGGGATCTGATAACTAAAATTTTGGCTGAGGATAAGAATCCGCAGTTTGAGCTTGTAGAGCAATCCATGTCTTACCCACTTGCTACCGTATGCTTGAGTGCAAAAATTAAGGAAGCGGCACAATTGATGATTAAGAAGAAGTGCAGATTGGCGGTTTTTGATTGTGGCAAAATGATGGGCATTGTTACTGCTTCTGATTTGATTCGGAGTTTGCCTGATATTCCTGAAACAGAAGCGCTGGTTGATGATTTCATGACTAAAGAGGTTGTCACTGCGGATGAATCAACGCCTATACGGATCATCGCTAAGACAATGGGGGAAAAACGTATCGGAAGCGTAATTGTCACTAACAAGGGTAAGTTAGCGGGCATTTTTACGGAACGAGATTTGCTTAATTCTTTCCTCACCAAGACGACAGTGTTAGATTCGAATGTGGGTTCAATGGCTTCTTCACCGCTGATAACAGTTAATTCAAAAATAAGTGTTCATAAAGCAGCCACAACAATGGCAATGAAGCAGATACGCCGGTTACCCATAGTTAAAGACGACCAACTAGTCGGGATAATTACGGCACGCGACCTTGTGGAAGCCTACGCAAAATAATTCTCCTTTTTTTCTTTAATAGCCGATTTCTGGCTTGCCGCGGGAAGGGTTTTTTAGTTTTAAACGTTTTAAGCATAGCATTGTGAGCAACGATGGGAAGATGCACGAGAACAATAGGCGAACGCAGGCTTGGTAGAACCATACGCAAGTTGGGAAACAGCGTCGAATTAAGCGGCGCAGAATGCAAAGCCAAAATGTCAGAGATTAAGTATAAACGAAGCGTTCAAGGATCCATCGGGTATACTGAGGATTCTCCGGTTCAAAACCTTCGGGACGTCGCTAAACAGAAAAAAGAGCAAGAAAAAAATAGCCAGTAAAAAAATAAGCTTCCGCTGCTCTGCCGACCTACCCCCTCCACTATAAATAGATTAAACCTGTAAGCGAATTTCTGCTTGAACTCAAAATTCACTCTATATATAAGGGGGCTATAGATTTTTCCGAGCACTAGAGTTAACGAACATTTCAGTATGAAAAACATCTTTCTGCAAACCTTCAATGATTACATCTCAATTTTTTCTGTGACTGCCCTTAGCCATCACGGAACATTTAAACCCTCAAACCTGCAACTAAAAGTGTGAAAGGCATGTCTGCTTCCTTAAATCGTCCAGATTCCAATCAATGGAATTACCGTATAACAGACAAAAGACTGGTGATTATCAAAACCAAGAACCCCAATGTGCGAAAAGCCGCGGTTTTGGACGTTTTAACCAAATTGTCCTTTGCCGTTGAAGCCCAAGATGAAACGTTGCTTAATAGTTTAGGCATTGAAAAAGAGTATTGGGCTAACCTGAAAGTTTACACGTCAACAAACCTGCAAGACGTAGACAAAGACTTCATTAACTTTTTTGAGGCAGTAGACATCAACCAGCAAATCGAGGATTTCATTAAGGCCTATTGGCTTTACCCATCAAAAATCCGCTTCGAATTATTCCAAGCAGAAGAACCCTAACAACGAAACAGCAAGTTAGGAAAGAGCCACTGTTCCATTAACATTAGCCAACACGCCAAAAAGAACCTTGGCGGTTTCAAAAGCAGTTTTCACAAAATCGTAGATTTCAAGGAAGTCTTCAGGTTTTTCTTGTCGGATATTCAACCGTTCACACCTAAGCTAACCTGAAAGGTGATGGTTTAGCGTAGAATCATGTTGACAAATTTTTCTGGGTTAAACAATTCCAAATCCTTGTACGTTTGCCCCACTCCAATGAATAATATTGGTTTTTGGGTTACATACGTCACACTTAAAGATGAGCCACCTTTGACGTCAGCATCAACTTTAGTTAAGATAGTTGCGTCAATGCCAACTGCAGCGTTGAACTCTTCAGCTTGCATGACTGCATCGTTACCAATCAAAGAATCAACAGTGAAAATCGTCAAGTCAGGCTTAACCACACGCTTAACCTTGATTAACTCATTCATCAAGTTCTGGTTTGTCTGCATCCTGCCAGCAGTATCAATTAAAACAACGTTAATTCCATGTGCCTTCGCATGGCTGACAGCGTCAAACGCCACTGCAGCTGGGTCAGCACCGTAAGTGTGCTTAATGACACGCATGCCTAAACGTTTAGCATGCTCCTCTAACTGTTCAATTGAACCTGCACGATACGTGTCTGCACCCGCCAGAACTACAGAGTAGCCCTTGTCACGTAGAAACTGGGCAACCTTGGCGATTGTTGTAGTCTTTCCAGTGCCATTAATGCCCACAAACATAATCGAGAAAGGCTCTTTCTTTTCCCTTTTAACATTAATCAGGTTCAACAGGTTTATTCCGTTTTTAGTCTGCATAACCTCTAGCAAAACCGCTTTAAGGTTGTCTTCAACGATTTTTGTGCGGTCTTCCAAACGTTTAACCTGAACGCCTGTCAAACGCTTTTCAAGTTCATCGCAGATTTTGTCCGCGACTGGAAAAGCAACATCATTCTCTGCTAGACTCATTTTAAAATCAGACAGAATTGGGTTGATATTGTCTGGTTTAAGCTCAGTTGTTGTTACTTTAGTAACTAGACCCTTTAGTCCTGACTTGAGCTTCTCAAACATACGCTCAAGGTTTCCCTTCTCTCACATTGGCGAGCAAGGTTTCAAGTCTGCCTCTGCCAACGTTTATGCGTTCAGCAATCTGAGTAAACTGGGTCTGAGCAGAAGTCATGGTTTTTTCCAACTCTTCTAAACGCTCTTTCAGCGTTGCTTTAGCTTCTGATAGAGGTTTCTCTACCGAAACACCTGCACCTAAGCCGACAATGACTTGGTCAGGATTAGCAAGCTTCACTTTAACGTAAGAGCTTCCTCCGATTGGCACCAGCATTTCAGCGTTCTCTTTCTCTTGTTCGATGCCTTCAAGGGTTGCATTCGCATACGTTAAGTCGGTGAGAGCAGCGTTAATCATGCTGATTCGCTGTTGCAGAGTCTCAGCTGTCTGTTCTAAATAGCGCATTTCAACGCTTAATCTTCGAAGCTCTTCTTCCTGACTGCTTCTAGCTGACAAACTTACTCACCAGAAACCATTTTCTTAAGAACATCATTTTCTATTTGGTCAACGGGAACTTCTTCAGACTTCAAGATTTTAATGTGGTGTCTACGCACACGGTGTCTGCTGCCTATCTCTGCATAAACCTTCTCAACAGCATGTTCGCTTTTACTAGCTATTACTTCCTTTGCAAAGGGCGTTGCCAAGTTAGGCTTGCATATTTCGCCGGTTACTCTGAAAACCTTCATTTATTCTACTTCCTGCACAACATCCAATGCATTCCCTATTATAAACATCTCGGGTCCAGTTGTCATAGAACCAGCAACAGCAGCATGACTATTACCGATTAAACCCGTTCCAACATAGGGTATACCACAGTTAATTGTACCAACATCAATGGGCACCTTAAAGGCTTGCTCAAGAACTTTGCGCTCAACCTCCTTAAGCAATGGATGAGCCAAAACACCCTTGTTGGTTGCCACAGCTAAAGAGCCAACATAAGGCAAACCAGCAATTTCCCCGGGGAATACCTCCACACCTAAAGTGTCAGCAATCTTCTTTAAATCCGCAGCTTTAAACCTTGGATCAACCACTGCTCCTTTATCATTAGCTAATACCAAGTTGCCATACGCTGTTTTCTTGGTCTCCATAATAGTTATGTTACCATCAAAAACACTTCTAATCTGAGAAAGTTCTTCCTCTCTTATCGAGTTAGGAAGCAACATTCCATTAGAATTTGCACATGCAAGTGCACCCGCAAGAACAGAACCGCTAATTGACGTATACGCCAATTTCACCTGTAGCCAATCCGCAAATTCCCGGGCTTTCTGCTGTGGCACCATACGTGGAATCATAACTATGCTTTCTGTAGCAAGCGAGTACACGCCTATGCTTGCACTTCCCACGATACTTGATAAATAAACGGTCAAGAACAAACATCCTCTGTTAAACACTATTTAGCGGTAAACTACATTGCAAAGCAGCCGTTACATTCTTTGTTTTTGATAAACTTTGCAACTAATTATCCGCTCTATTCGAACAGTTATTTTTAAGACACACACATTTAAATCTTCGCGGACAGCCATCCATCCTAACCAAGAAAGCAGCGAAAAACAAGGCAACCGGCTGCTAGTTAATACGGCTCTTGAAGTTCAATATTGATTCATACTTCATAAATTAGATATCATTCTGATTCAGACAATGAATGCTACATCTAGATGTAGGAGAATACTTACTTGTCGAATAACAAGAGCGGCTCAGCCGAAAACGCAGGAAAGCAAGTAGCCAGCAACAAGGAGCAGACTGCACCCACCATCAGCAGTAAGGTCGAAGGCAAAGAAATTTCTGCTTTAAGGTCTGACGTTGAAGAATTATCAAGCGAAGTTCAGACGGCAGTAGGTGACCTAAAAAAATCCATTGCTGACATCCGCTCATCCGTTAGTGAGATAGAAAACCCATTTAACCTTTTAAGAGAGGTCTCAAACGAAAAAGAAATCGAGAATCTCAAAGGAGAAGGACTACCAGTTGGAGTTAAATCGTTAATATTGGAAAAACCAGAAGAAGATGAAAAACAAGAGGAAAAATTAGAGCCAGAACCAGTCGAACCGCCAAAAGAAGTAGTAATCAAGGAGAGACCAAACAGAATGTTAATATCGATGCCACAAAACTCAGCAAAAGCATCACCATATCTAGATTGGATATGGGACCTTTTAGACGCTGGATTAACACCTGAAAACATCCGCCAATTCGCCTGCTCATGCGAACTAATGAATTACTTACCCAACCAAGCAAGCGTACTCATCTACTCTTTAGCAGTTACAGCAGAAAAAATTCGCTCCGTAGGCTTCACCAAGGGACATCTACTGCTATTCATGTATAAAGCAGCCGCAATGTCAAAAACGAACTTAGACCCTGAAGACATGGAAGCACTCATCGACATAACCGAAGAACAAATGGGCAAGTCAGACAAAAACAGAGGATTGAATAAATGGGTTTCTCGGTAACTATAACCCACGTGATCATGGTTATAGGAGCCGTAGTTCTAGCCAGCGCCTTTACAGCTTGCGCGTTTTACACAGGAAATATGGTGCAAAGTCAATTCACGCAGGGCGTAAATGACGTTAAAAACACAATGGACATCCAAATAGACATTGTTTATGCCACTTCGAATGCTAGCACATCAGACTTTGTGATATACGCGAAGAACACAGGTAAACTTCCAGTCACTGAGTTCACCTACCTAGATGTCTACGTTGGCTCATACAGGGAAGCACAATTCTGCAATTACGACGAAACAGCAACAAGCGGAAGCGGAAAATTCAAGCTAGTTGACGCAAACGGCGATGGAAGATGGGATCCGCGAGAAACCGCTACCATATACGCTTACCCAGCCAAAGCAGTTGACGGTTCAGTCTTAGAAGCAAACGTAGTTCCCTCAACAGGAATTGGAGATGAACATCTTTTTTCATCGCCAGCATTTTGAGGTGAAAAAATGGGCTTCTCGGTTGGAATTGCATCATTTATAGTTCTTATAGGCTTTGCAGCCATTTTCTCGGCAGTTTCCACAGCCTTCGTAATGAACCTGCAAGAACTAACCCTTGTAGCAAATGACTACTTAAGCAATCAGAAAAACAAAATTGACACCCAGTTGCAACTAACCATTGACTCAGTAAGCTCTACAACATGTAGTGTAACAATAAAAAACGTCGGGGGAAAAACGATTTTCCTGCAAAACGCCGATGGATACAACTGGAACACCGTAATCCTGTCATACGGAGACAATGACCAATGGAACTCTTACACAATTGAAACATACACCATATCAGAAGTTAAGGTTACAGCGACAAACGCCACACTAAACCCAGCAACCCACAAGTACATCACCCCAGGAGAACAAGTAACCATCACTGTGGATGTCCCAAGTGGCGCCCCAGCAATCGCATCCGAAAACATTGTCTCAGTAACATTCGCTTCACACTATGGCGTAACAGCATCAGGGGAGGTAACCATGGGATAATGAATGTGGTACGCTTAGGCATCCCAGAGTTGGACAGAGACCTTGGCGGTGGAATACCAACCCCAAGCCTAATTCTGGTTGAAGGAGACCACGGCTCCGGAAAAACCGTTTTTGTTCAGCAAATAGCCTATGCAATGCTAAAAAACAAGTCAAAGGTATTCGTTGTTTCAAGCGAGGCCATGGCAAAAGAGTACCTTTCAATGATGGAGTCAGTTAGACTTAACGCTTATAGCTACTACTTGCATGGGCACCTCAAGATTTATCCTCTACACGTTGAAGGCGGAAGATGGGGCAAATCATTGAGCTCCTTCTTTTTGATGGTAACAGCCAACTTTCTTGACTTAAAAAAAGACGATTACGATACTGTCATCATCGACAGCCTAAGCGTTTTAACCATGGATACGCCCCTTTACGAGTTTTTAACATTCATCACAAGAATCAAAAACTTGGTATCCAATGGCAAAACAGTGATCATAACAATTCACCCAGAATTCCTCTCTGAAGAATCAATAATGAAGCTGAGGGCAAACTCTGACGCCTACTTTGTAATGCAAAACGCATGCATTTCAGGAATAGACGTTAAACTCCTTAGAACCGTTAAGCTCTGGGGAGTAAGCGGTGAAAGAAAGAGTTCTATAACTCTCGCAGTCAACCCGCAAATAGGACTAAGAGTGATGCCGCTTAGCGGAGTAAAGCTGTAGGGTGCAAAAACATGCTGAACTCTGTCCTCGCCCAACTAAAACTAAAAAGAGCCCCAAAAAATAGACCAATTAGGGTAGCAGATTTAGGGCTCTTTAACAGAGAGGTTAGCGAAACCTTAGACACGGCAGTACAGAAGCACCCTTACTTAGCTGACTACTTAAAGACACTGCCTGAAGCACCCAAGTATATGCTTGACATTGAAAATGAACACTTTGACAACAAAGTAAACGTAATGTATCCATTGGGACTTGGCATTTACGCGCATATTACAATGGGTGAAGCAGCTAACAGGTACAATGTTATTGAACCTCCCCAACCAGACCGTAAATTGCTAGCCGGAATAGAAGCAGCAGTCGCAAGACTTGTTGAAGCCAAAGAATATGGGGAACAAAAAGCTAACATTTTAGCAGCATTTTTCAGGAAAGTAATTAAAGAAAAAATGGTTAAATTGCCAAAAGAAGTTGATAAAAACATTCTCTTATACCACTTTTTAAGAGAAAAAATAGGTCATGGCTTTCTGGAAGGATTCCTAGCTGACCCTGGACTTGAAGACATAAGCATTCCAGGCGCAGGAAGCATCTTCGTTTACCATAGAACCTTTGGAAACCTGCAAACAAGCGTAGATGTCTCTCAAGAAGCCATCAATGAACTGCTAAGAAACATTGCTGAAAGACACGGAAAAGTCTTAAGTTATACTCACCCGATTATCGACATCCACCTAAACGATGGCTCACGACTCAACATAGTTTTCGGCGAAGACATAAGCATCCGAGGCAGCAACTTCACCATACGCAAGTTCCCCAAAGACCCCATATCAGTTGCGCAATTAATCAAATGGCACACCCTCACAGCCGAATTAGCAGCTTACCTATGGATGCTCTTTGAAATAGGCATATCAGCACTAGTATGCGGAGAAACAGCCTCAGGAAAAACCACAACACTAAACGCTCTAACATGCTTCATAGGCGCAGACTCAAAAATCATCAGCATTGAGGAAACCCCTGAAATTCAGGTTTTCCACAAAAACTGGATCAGAGAAGTCACCAGACTGCACACTGGTGTACAAGTAACCATGTTTGATTTGCTTAAAGCAGCTCTAAGACAAAGACCAGACTACATTATCGTTGGAGAATTAAGAGGCGAAGAAGGAAAAATAGCGTTTCAAGCAGTAGAAACAGGACACCCAGTCTTGTCAACAATGCACGCTGGCAACCTTGGGCAACTTTTCCAAAGACTCACTTCCTACCCAATCGATGTGCCAAAAAGCCACATTGACGGCTTAAACCTAGTCATTTTCCAAGCAAGAATGGAGCGAGGAAGCAAATTCATCCGTAGATGCACTTCAATAAACGAAGTAATTGGATACGAACCTGACGAAGGCAGACTAAACTATCTACCCACCTTCACGTACGATGAAGATTTAGACAAATTCCGGTTCATGGGCTCCAGTTTCCACTTGGAAAACCGTGTGCTTGCATTCAGAGGCTGGGGAAAAGATAGAATTCGAAGTATCTATGAAGAGATGCAAGCTAGAACAGACATACTCAACTATCTAGCAGAAAAATACCCATCTTATGCTGAGGTTTCTAAAACAATCATAGCAGTCAATTCAATGGGCATTTGGGAAGTGCATAAAAGAGTAAAAGAGGAGAAAATTCCTTGGGTCTGAGTAGATCAACAAAATTAATTTTGATCTTCGCTCCTTCGTTGGTTTTCTCAGTCTACTTTATGCTTACTGCAAAATTCATTGAAGCAGGAATCTGCTTAGGTATCGGAGCAATCGTTTTTTTCATGCTAAGATATATGGAAAAAAGAAGCGTAAAATCGAGAATTGATCAAGCACTAACAACAGTCATATTTCACATGTACAGTTTAGCGCTGGGAGAAACCACGCCAAATGATCTTGTCAGCACAATTGCTGACACCAAAGAATACGGTAACTACAGCGTGGTTTTCAAAAAAATACTCAACTTAGCAAACGATTTCGGATTTGGAATCACAAATGCAACAGCACAAATCGCAAAAACTGTTAAGTCTCCCTTAAAAGACATACTAATACGCTGTACAAACACGTTTTCAAGCGTAGAACCCAAAGGATACTTGGAAATCGAAACTTCAATGATGATGGAAGAATACTCAGGCTACTACTCTAGAATAGTAAAAACATTGGAAAACTTGGGAGGCGTGTTTGCTTCTTTCCAAAGCATCACCGTTTTCTTGATTATGACCATTGTAATTATGACGGTTTTCATGATTGACGCAAGCATGGTGCCGTTAGGCTACATGGTTTCAATTTTTGCAACCGTACTTATGTATATTCTTTTTAGGTCTTCAGCACCAACAGAAAAAATAGTTTACATAGGAAAATACCCGCCTAAATTGTACCAATACTTAAAATGGAGCTCTTTTGCTGTAGTGCCTGCTTCAGTTGTTCTTTCTATGTTTGTCTATACGAAATTGGGTGCGTCTTTCGCTTTCATTGCAATGGGTTTAGGCGTAATGGTTCCAGGCGTATTCGGTTATCTACTGGAGAGACGGGTTGCGCTGGTTGATAAAAATTATCCGACGTTCCTAAAGGCGTTAGGCGAAAATTTGGCGTCTACTTCAGACTTGAAAACTTCTTTCACGTTCATTCTTCACATGGAACTTGGACCTTTACGTAAACTTGTTACTTCAGCCTTAGCCAGAGTGAAATTGGATATCAATCATAGACAAGCGTTAGAAACGCTTTCTGAGGAGGCTGCATCTCACCATGTTCACATGAGCAACAAAATACTGCTTGATTCACTGGGCAGAGGCGCCAATCCTCTAGTGATTGGAAACGCATTAGGAAATCGCGTTGTTAAATTCCTTGAGTTTAGGAAAATGCGAGATGTAGTATCCAACAGCTTTCAGATGGTAGTTCTAATTACCCAGCCTTTAACGGTTGTCTTGCTTAATGTAATGGAAGTCTTGACCGTTTTTATGTCGACGTATACATCAAGCTTAGTTGGTCTCTCTTATTTTGGTTTTAACACTATGCCAGTTGAGACTGTCCAGATTGGTAATGTAGTTTTAATTCTTGTTATGGCAGTTGTTAATGCTTTTACGATTAAGACTGTTTCTGGCGGTTACTGGGGAACTTTCTTTTTGAATCTTGGAATTCTGCTTATCATAAGCGGGGTTGCAGCGATTGCTTCTCAGACGCTGATACAAGGTGCCTTGAATGCGGCGCCTGCCTTGCAGTTACCCTTACCAACAGCTTAAAGGCGGCTTTTTTCGCCCTTAAAGGCTTTGAAGAAGAATCAGTGTTTAGGATGTTGTTTATGTGTAGGTTTGTGGCACGGTTCATGTGTGTTTTTTGTGTTCCCAAAAGGTTTATATTGAGTATTGATTCTTAATATTTAAGAATAATAAGTAGTCTAAGTCGTAGTCTAAGTAGTATAAGTGGTGGCAGAATGAAAAAAGAAAAACCAAACATAAAATGCCCAAAATGCGAATACCAATGGCACACTAGATCCAATCTATACAT
>CAYMLF010000002.1:0-12258 GCA_964391275.1 uncultured Candidatus Bathyarchaeia archaeon | reverse complement strand
ACATAAAATGCCCAAAATGCGAATACCAATGGCACACTAGATCCAATCTATACATGGTAAGCTGCCCTTCATGTAATCAAAAAATCCGTAACTCTGTACGTGCACAAATGATGAACCTAATTCATCAAAAGAAGGCTATCGTAGGCTTAGAAACAGCAATTATACTAATAGCCTTCGTCATCATAGCCGCTGCATTCAGTTTCATGGTTGTTAACCAGGGACTTTTCGCCACAGAAAGGGGCAAGAGTGTAATCCAACAAGGCCTACAAAACGCAGGCACACCACTAATAGTAGACGGAACAATATTCATCCGGACCACCCCAATAGGAACGAAAGTAAACTTCATGGTGGTTCCAATAAAGGCCTTTGGATCAAATTACGTTAACATTGGAAGAAACCAAACAAGCGTAATAATGAGAGTTGGTGAGAGAGCTTGGGCAAACGCCTACCTCGGAGCACTTCACTTTGGTCACGAAAACGGAGCAGGCTACATTGCAAACGGCACGGTGTACGATCCTACAGGCAGAGAATTCGATGACTTCGCCGGTTTCCAGCTTTCAACTGAAAACGATGGTGGTGAACCATGCAACATATACGTAAACGAAACCTACAGCATTGGATACACACAAGGGCTAACAACTGGAGTAGTCGTTGCGGTCTCAAACAGTGACGGAGACGAAGCATTGAACTCGGGAGAGGAAGGTTACCTCTTGGTGGCGCTTGGCCCCGGAGACGAAGCAGTCGCTAGGTCGCTAGTTACCATCGAGATAAGAATAGAAAACAGCGCAACAATCTCGATAGTATTCAGGATACCTGCAGCGACGACACCGAATAGCTATATCGCATTGACCTAAGCAATTGGTTAAACGCTTGAGGGTTAAATCAGTCGTTAAGACTGATTAACAAACATCTTTTTTCTTGTTTATTTTTACTTCAGTTTTGGGTGACTAGAAATCAGTATTGCCTATTCATAAAGGATTAATATAGAAACTCCATTAAAAGTTTTTAACAAACAAATATTAAGATTCAATATAGGAAAAATGAGGGAAATAATCGTGAATTACAAGAAAAGTATAAACAGCATCCTCAAGCAAAAACGCGCCATTGTCGGTCTAGAAGCAGCCATCATACTCATCGCATTCGTCATCATAGCCGCAGTCTTCAGCTTCATGGTAATCAACCAAGGCCTCTTCGCAACACAACAAGGACAAACCGTAATCCAACAAGGACTACAACAAGCAAGCACACCACTATCACAAGACGGAACAACATTCGTAAAAACAAACTCTGAAGGAACAAACGTAACAGGCTTCGCTATTCCACTCAAATGCTTCGGAGTCAAATACGTCTCAATGATGGAAAATACTACAGTAGTTACTCTCAAAATAGGTAATGACGCATGGCCGAACGTTTACCTAGGCAGCAATGCAACTGCAGCCAATGAGACCTTTGATGACATGCTAGGTAACACAACAAAAGGCAAAGCCGTACTTTACATACAAAACAGCAACGGAGACCAAGCACTAGACTCAGCTGAAAAAGGCTACCTCGTGATATCGCTAAATGACGAAGACGCAGCGATTGCAAGAGCGCAAATAAACGCCGAGATTAGGCTTGAAAAGACAGCGCCCCTATCAATCGAGTTCACTATTCCAGAATCAATGCCACAAAGTGCTTGGGTGAAAGTCTAACATTCACCCTTTCACCGTTCGTAAGCTCGCTGCAATATTTAACTGGCTGTATACAGGAAAACTAAATGGCGCCTAAGCGACAGCGTTTATTCCGCCTTTCTTGAGACATGTTATGTTAAAGGCTTTAAAATCCCATTTTTAAAATTCATTTTATAAAAAAAGATCAGTATTTTGAATCTAAATCACTTTTTCATAATTGATTAATATAATATACACTCAAAATGTAAGCCCATTGAATTAAAGAGGAAAAAAAATGAATTATAAAAAATGTCTGATGAACTTCGCAAAACAAAAGAAAGGCATTGTCGGTCTAGAAGCAGCCATCATACTCATCGCATTCGTCATCATAGCCGCAGTCTTCAGCTTCATGGTAATCAACCAAGGCCTCTTCGCAACACAACAAGGACAAACCGTAATCCAACAAGGACTACAACAAGCAAGCACACCACTATCACAAGACGGAACAACATTCGTAAAAACAAACTCTGAAGGAACAAACGTAACAGGCTTCGCTATTCCACTCAAATGCTTCGGAGTCAAATACGTCTCAATGATGGAAAATACTACAGTAGTTACTCTCAAAATAGGTAATGACGCATGGCCGAACGTTTACCTAGGCAGCAATGCAACTGCAGCCAATGAGACCTTTGATGACATGCTAGGTAACACAACAAAAGGCAAAGCCGTACTTTACATACAAAACAGCAACGGAGACCAAGCACTAGACTCAGCTGAAAAAGGCTACCTCATAATATCCCTCAACGAAGCAGATGCAGCATTAGTCAGATCACAAGTTAACCTTGAGATCAGATTAGAAAAGACAGCACCCCTATCAATTGAGTTCAATGTCCCAGAATCAATGCCACAAGATGCATGGGTGAAAGTCTAAAAACAATAAACCCCCCATGACATTTCTTTTTTCTTTTAAAAAAGAGCTTTTCAATTAGTAAATAACAAATAAAGATTATTAAAAGAAAATGATTGGTTACTATGCAGTTTCTGCTAAGTAAACAGTTACGTTACCGTCTTTGTCTTTGGCTGCTCGAACCCGAATCTTACGAGGCGGTTTCTCGATGCCTCTACCCCAGATTTTCTCGTTAACCTCTTGGCTAACAATAAGTTGAGGCAACTCTTCTTCTTCCTCGTCTTCTGAAACCGTTACAGCAAGCTTCATGTGTTTTGTGATGAAGATTTTAAGCAACTGCATGGCGCGTGGTGCACGTTTCTTTGGCGGTCGAACCAAAGCTTTCTGCAGGGGGATGGTGTAGATTCGCTCTTCAACTATGTCTTCTTCTTTGCCTTTCTTTTTTGGTTTAGCAACTGCAACTTCTTCTGCTGCTTCAGCCTGCTCTTCTGCTTGAGCTTCTTCTGGCGTGACTTCTTCGGTAACTGCTGCTTCTTCCTCTGGCAATTCTTCTTCGAGTTCTTGTGTTATTTGCTCTTGTTTGTCTTCAACCATAGCTTCAATTCTCCTATGCCTTTATTTTCCTAGTACGCCAGTTGCGTCGCTGTTTAGGTGTAGTTCTTACTTTGCCGTCAGTGCGTGCAACTACCCATGTTGGAACAGACTTTGATTCGTTTGACGCTTTTGCTAATCGGCGTTTCTTCGCAGTTGGTTTAACTCGTGCCATACTCTCATATCCTTGTAATTTTGGTTTCTCGCTTGCGCGATTGGAGCTGAATTAATATCTGTTTAAGCTGCGCATCAGACAACGGAATAGGCAACTTGCCTATTTGGGCCATCTGAATCAGCTGCATTTCAATTTGCTCAGCGAAATCAGCTCGAACCATTTTCAGGTTGTTGAGCCGCTGTCTTGCTTCAGGTGACAGGATTTGCCTAAGCAACGCCTGCTTTTGAGCTTCAATTTTTTCTTCTGCTTGAGCTTGCCTTTGTTCATCGCTTACGCGATTTTGCATCGACAAAAGTTTTCTTTTGCGGATATTTTCAAGCTCATCATCTGACATCGCTTACTCGCCTTGATACTTCTTGAGCTCCGGGACAGTTTTTACCATTTCTTTCTGCAAGTCCGCAGCTACCTCTTGAAGAAGCTTTCGCCCTTTCGGAGTCATTTTTCTACCTTGAGGTCTTACAGTGACGACTAGCCCTGCGGATTCAAGCTGTTGCAGAACTTTGCGGATTCCACTGCCGCCAGCCTTTACTGCATGGTTTGGTCTGCTACCCATGTTTTTTCTTCCGCCGTAATCGGCTCTAAGTTGTTCTAGTCCGATTGGACCGTGAACGTAAACTTTACGCAGAACAGAAGCGCTGCGGACGTACCACCAATTCGGGTTCTGGGGTTGCTTCTCAACGTGCATGCCTGTTTTAGCTACGCTGGACCATGCGAGAGGTTGTACTTCATCAACGTTTTCTTTTAGGTACTTTGCTAACCTGTCGATGAATTTAGATGCCGGAACGTCATGTGGAGTTGTCAAGATGCTCTTGTCCCTTTTGTTTTTCCTTGCAGTTAAACAATGAAGCCTAATATAAATATTCTCTGAACAACTAGTAAACTGTAGTGCTTATTTTTAGTCTAAAGCGCTCAAAATCCTGGGCGTAAACTTGTTGGGGAGCACAGGGTTGAGGCGCTGCAAACCTCTTTAGATGGGCACGCTTGAGATGAATGTTGCAACGATATTTAATGTTTCTGGCATGGGCATCCAACTAGGGGTTGTTTGGAGCCTTTTTTAGAAAATCACATTAAAAAAAGCCTTAAACAAGGTAAAAGAATATATCTGTAAAATATTCCTCTTTAGTTTTCAATAACAAAGGCGCAAACCATGGATTTAACGCAGAAAATCCTTTCACTCAAAAAAGAGAAAAAAGCAGTTATTCTAGCCCATAATTACCAACGCCCAGAGATCCAGGATATAGCAGACTATATCGGTGACAGCATTGAGCTAAGCCGTAAAGCCATGCAGGAGAAAGATGCAGAAATTCTTGTGTTTGCAGCCGTTGATTTTATGGCTGAATCAGCCGCCATCTTGAACCCTGAGAAGAAGGTTCTTTTGCCCTGTTTAGGCGCACGCTGTCCCATGGCGCAGATGCTAACCGTAGATGAGATTAAACGTATCAAGGCGTTTCATCCAGATGCGCCAGTGGTATTGTACGTGAATACTTTGGCTTCCTCAAAAGCTTACTGTGATGTCTGCTGTACTTCAGCTAACGCTGTTGAAGTCATAGAGTCCCTTGATGCGGACACGATAATTTTTGGACCCGACAGAAACTTAGGCGAATATGTTGCTGAAAAAACTGGCAAAACAATAATTCCAATTCCTGAATGGGGCTTTTGCCCAACGCACTTGCTTTTCCAGCCTGAAGACGTAAAAGTGTTAAAGATGCAGCATCCAGACGCTGTAGTGATGATTCATCCTGAATGCAGCTCTGACATGCGTAAAGTCGCTGACTTTATAGGTAGCACTTCGAAAATGTGCAAGTACGCTAAAGAATCCAGTGCTAAAAAATTCATCGTTGGCACCGAAGATGGTATAGTGCATAGACTCAAAAAGGAGAATCCAGATAAAGAGTTTATAATGGCTTATGAGAGCGCTGTTTGTCCAAACATGAAGTTGACGACGCTGGATAGGCTTTATGCTTCGTTAAAAGAGGAAAAGCACATCGTTAAGGTTCCTGAGCCTGTGGCAAAAAAGGCTAGGGCTGCATTGGAACGGATGTTTGAAGTAAAAAGCTAAACTGACACTATCATTGACTTGAGGATTTTTACTCCTCTTCTTGTTGCTAACTCGTCGCTTAAGTGCCTGATTTCTGAACCTTTTCCTTTGACAGCAATAACTTCCAAGCAGTCATGCTGACCAAGATGGATATGCATGGTTGATGAAATTAGGTCAGCGTGGTGGTGTTGTGAGTCTGTTAAATCGCTCTCCAAGTTGCGCACTTCATGGTCATAAACCATCAGGATTACGCCTGTTTGGCTAGCATCTGCTTCTTTGAGCCATTTACGTTCCGAGACATAGAGGCGTACAGCGTCTTGTATGGCTTTGCTTCGGCTTTCATAGCCCATTTTGGCTATTATTTCATCGAAATCCTTGAGTAGATCTGGGGGGAAGGTTACGCCTACTCGCACTATTTTTGACATTGGGGATCACGGTTAAAAATAGCGTTGTTTGCCTAAAAGCTTTTATATCGAAAGTAACACTGAAAGACTAATTAGTGTTACTGGAGCCTTTAAATGCACATCTTCGACGGACTAATAATAAATGAACAGGTTTACTGCTTGGAAAAACCATGCCCAAGAAAGATACAATACAGGAAAAATTAGGCAGTAAAAGAAAAAATTGGTTGTTTTTTTATTGGATTACATCATCTCTGGTGGAGGCGGAGGTGGTGGAGGGGGAAGAAGAGTTTCTTGTTTTTCAATTTTCAGGATTTTTTGATCCAAGAGGAAGTATAATACGACTCCAGTTATCGCGAAAGCGAGAAATTCCATGTAGTAAGGAACATAGTTTAAGTAAACAAGATCTGAAATCCAGTAGATTATCATTAGTCCTAAGCCGATTCCAGCGTAAAGAAACACTGTAGGTAACGGTAGAGCAATTTGGTTTTTGACCGCCATAAATAGTCCGATGAATGACAAGCCAATCACGGAATCAAGAAGCGCCCAAGTAGTGTATATGCTAAATTCGCGGTAGATGATTGCGTTCAAAATGAGAAAGCTGACTAACATGATAACATAGCCTGCAATGGGAAGACTGATTTTTGGCTTGTAGACCAACAGTAAATAGAATCCGCCTACTAGGAGCAAGCCATAGAAGAAATCAGCTGGCAAATATAGAATTCCGCTTACAACGCTTTTGAGGATATCTGTGGAACCGTTCAGGTACGTAACAAACGAAATCAAAGATACTGGGGTAGCGTAAGCAACGCCCCATCTTAAAGTGTTTTTAACTGTCTTGTCTGAGGCTTTAAAGTAGAGAAAAGTAAACAAGAGAGCAGCTAGCAATTCAACTGCGTATACTGTCATACTTCGTACTGTTTGAGCCGTGTAATCAATTACTGGCGGTGCAAAAGGGTCATAAACGTCTCCCGTTGGCGTAACAGGTTCGATTGGTGTAGCTTGGTATGCTTCAGCGAGGATGAAAATGAGGAGGATGCCGATGACGTATGTTATTTCTCGTTTTCCAGGTTTCCAATTTTGTTTGATGTAATCTAGTGCTTGATTTTGTGTGAAGTTAAATCCGAAGAGGCTCATACTCAGCCATGACAGCGCTTGCCGTATATAATTTTTTGCAAATCAAGCATATTAAGACTAAATTGTTAAAAAATTATAAAAATGTTCAAGAAATAGACATCATTTTCCAGCGTTTTGGTTTAACATCCGAGTTTGCGTGTTTTATATAAGGGGAGGGGAAGTCAAAAAACACAGCAGATAGCTTATTTTCGGTCAGGCACCCACCGCGCCTTATCCCACTGAGCCTTGCCAACTTTTTTAATCGGTTTTTCACCTTGAAAGCCACAAGCATAGCATTTTCCGTCATGCACCGAAACGACGTCGCCGCAGCTTGGACACCGATACTTTTCAGCTTGACTCTTAAGAAATTCATCCATGCCCTTTTCCTTAATCATTTTTTGGTTCTCAACCATACTCATGCCATACCGTGCACTGTAGAGTTTGTCTATTTTGGCTAGTTTCTCACATGGCATGTCTGCGCATTCATGGCAAAAGCGAATTTGCTTTTTCCGCAGTTTTTCGCAGCCTTTTTTGATGAATGTGCAATTTTTGTTACGCACCAAGCAGCCTGTGCAGTGTGATACTTCGCCTTTCTTGTAGGGGACTCCTCGTGAGTAGGCGAGATAGGCTTTGCAGACGCCGCAGTTCATGCCGCATGGGGCAATCAAGTCTGGAGTAAACGGGTGAGTCATGGTTACGTATTGACTGCAAAATGCTAATTAGGGTTATTGCATTAAGGGCATTCTTTTTTGAATAAACTTAATACAGTATTGCGCCTTTTTAGTATCATGTGAGGAATTGTTTCATGGTTAGTATTGAATTGAAAATAGAGCGGCTGCATTCGATGCGCGCGGTTAACGTGCAGGCTCAAGGAAGTAATCCCGAAGAAGAGGCAATGGCAAAGATTTTTGACTACGCTAAACGTCAAGGCTTCATGGATAAGCCAGATGTACGTTTGTTTGGAAGAAACTTTTACCCTACTGACCAGCCTGAACCCCACGGTTATGAGTACTTCTTAACAACCGATGAGGAAACGGAAGTGTCTGGCGAAGAAACAATCAAGGTTATTCCTGAGGGGTTGTATGCTACCATGCGTGTTAAGGGTGTTTTTGAGATTCCTCAAGGCTGGAAGGCACTGTTTAGTATGGTGGAGTCGTCAGGGTATAAGCAGGTTGGCGTTTCGAAGCAGGCTTATGGCTGGGTGAATGCTGGCTTTGAAGAGTTTGTTAATTGGCAACAGGAACTGCCCCCAAATGAATGGGTTTTCAATTTATGGCTGCAACTAAAAGAGTAATCAGCAGGTTTCTAAAGAAAAACAGCTACAAAAATTAAGGTGTTTGATTGCAATATATGTTTCAGCACTGTAGCCGCGCCTATTGGTTTGGCGATTGCTAAGAAGTGCTGTGGAATCAAAAACATGAACTAAAACGAGAAAAAGCGTGGGTGCCCTCTTAGCATCCAAGCTTTTGCCTACGTCAAACAATAATCTGCTTAATTTTCATAACATAATTCTTAATTATCCGTCTGCTAAATGGTGTGGCTGAAGGTGTTAGTTAAATGGTAAAGATGGATTTTGGAGGCGTCCAAGAAGACGTCATTACTCGAGAAGAGTTTCCAGTGGCGAAAGCCCAACAACTCCTTAAAGACGAAGTCGTCGTCTCACTCGGTTATGGAATACAGGGAGCAGCCCAATCGCTCAACATGAGAGACAACGGCATAAAAGTAATCATCGGACAAGAAAAAGAGGGCATTTTCAAGAAAGAATGGGACAAGGCAGTAGCAGACGGCTGGGTTCCAGGCGAAAACCTCTTCCCACTTGAAGAAGCCGCCAAAAAAGGCACAATCAAAATGTTCCTGCTAACCGACGCCGCTCAGAAAGCACTGTGGCCAAAGATTAAAGCCACCCTCAAAGCTGGTGATGCACTCTACTTTAGCCACGGCTTTAGCATTGTCTACAAGGAGCAGACAGGCGTCATCCCACCAAATGACATTGACGTTATTCTTGTTGCACCGAAAGGTTCAGGCACCTCTGTGCGTCGAAACTTTGTTGATGGCAGCGGCATAAACTGTAGCTTCGCAGTCTTCCAAGATGCAACAGGCAAAGCAGAAAACCGCGCCAAAGCATTAGGCATCGCTATCGGCGGAGGATACCTCTTCCCAACAACCTTTGAGAAAGAAGTCTACAGCGACCTGACAGGCGAACGCGGCACATTAATGGGCGCATTAGCAGGCATACTTGAAGCCCAATACAACACGCTTCGGGCAAACGGTCACAGCCCAAGTGAAGCATTCAACGAATCCGTAGAGGAACTCACCCAAAGCTTAATTCGTTTAGTTGACGAGAACGGCATGGACTGGATGTACTGCAACTGCAGCGAAACAGCCCGCATCGGCGCTCTGCGCTGGAAAGAGCGTTTCCGCAGTGCTACTCAGCCAGTTTTTGATAGCCTCTATGAGCTTGTGGCTGCAGGCGAAGAAACACGCATTGTCTTGGAGAAGAGCAAGGCTCCTGATTACCGCCAGAAGTTGGCTGATGAGCTGGCAGAGATGGGCAGTAGCGAAATGTGGCGTGCAGGAGAAACAGTGCGCTCACTGCGTCCTAAGCAGCCAAAGAAAGAGTAAACCTCTTTTTTCATTCTTATTTTAGTCAGATTTCTTTTATAGGTAAAAATAAGCATCAAAAAAAATCCAAAGCAAGGGATTAGGTTTGCGTTTCTGCCAGCATCGAAAATAAGGACTCCAATCATATTTGGGCATATTTGGATGCTATTAGAAACTCATTGCAGGAACCTATAGAGGGCCTACAGTGCGCCAGCCTATTTGTATCAAAATAGGATATCTATGCACAAACCTATAGGGGTCTACCCGCATGCCACCTATTAGCCGCCTAATACCCAAACAATGCACAGCACCTTTAGAGGGATAGAGGTATAGAGAAACCTAAGAGAGGTACGTCGCTATTGGCGGTTTTCCAAGCCATTAATATGTTGAAAACCAGTAAAAACCGCTTTTTTGAACTAGTTAGTTTTTATACATGAGCAAAGTGGTTGTCAGTGAATTAACCAAGAGACCCTTATGGATTACGCCCCAGCGCTTTCACTATCAATCTTCATCGTCACAATTTTTTTGATGATTAAACGTCCAAGAGGCATTAAGCTGGGCTTAGCCGCGGGAATCGGCGCTTTAGCCTCGCTGGTTTTGGGCACTGTTGCTTTTGGGCAGGCTCTGCAGTCGTTCATTGACATTTGGGATGCCGCACTCGCGTTCATCGGCATTGTGGCGTTGTCGGTGACGTTGGACGCCATGGGTTTCTTCAAGTGGGCAGCGCTTAAAGTGGTGAAGCTTGCAGGTGGAAGCGGCGTTAGACTGTACTTTTACGTTTCACTCCTAACAGCGGCAGTAAGCATACTTTTTGCCAACGACAGCGCAGTGCTGATTTTAACGCCGATTGTGCTGGAAATCGTTAGCCAACTAAAAATCGACCAGAACGGCAGGTTGGCATACCTGTTTTCAGCTGGTTTAATCGCTGACACCGCAGCCATGCCCTTAATCACCAGCAACCCCATAAACATTGTCAGCGCAGACTTTTTCCACTACAGCTTCATCGACCACCTGACGCTCATGAGCTTGGTGGCGGTTGCAACCATAATCAGCAGCATGCTCCTAGTCTACGCCATATTCAGAAAAAAAATCCCTAAAACCTACTCAAAGGAGCTCTCTGAAAACCTTTGCAATGGCACCCAAACATGTCCGCGGAACCTGTTGAAAATCAGTCTTGCCGTGCTTGCAGCCGTTGACGTGGGCTATGTTGCCGCTTCCTTAATGCGTATTCCCGTCTCATTTGTCATCTGCGCAGGCGCAATCTTTCTCATCGCCGTCTACTGGGCAGCCTTAAACAGGGGCTACTTCAAATCCGCCCAAACAAAGGGGCTCAAAAGCTTAGCGAGGGAAATCAACTGGGACATAATCCTGTTCTTGCTAAGCATATTCATAGTCGTCCAAGGCTTGGAGCATATTGGCTTGACAAGTTTTCTTGCTGACGCTTTCTTGTGGGGAGGCTCCTTGCCCTCGGTGTTCTCCGTTCTTGTGCCCAGCTTGATGGTTACGATCGGCGCCAGCTTCATGAACAATTGGCCAATGACGATTCTGGGGTTGTTCTCTATTAGGCAGGCAGCGGCAACGGTGGCGTTGAGTGGTCAAGCCATGACGGGGCTGGTTTTCTCAAACATTATTGGCAACAATTTGGGACCACACTTTTTCCCGTTGGGTTCCTTGGCGATTTTAATGTGGCTGGAAACCATGCGGCGTAAAGGCGTGAACATTAGCTTGTGGAGCTATCTGAAGGTTGGCGCTTTGCTTTCAATCGTGGAGGTCGTGGTGGCTTCAGTGATTTTGTGGCTTGAAGTAGCGGTGTTGGGAATGCAGTTGTTCTAAACTTTTAGTTTTTTCAGGATTTCGCCATAAACAGTTAGAGCCTTCTTTTCGTCGCTTACGCCTTTAATGAGCATGCGACCACCATTAAACAAGCTAACCTCACAGCTGCCGTAATTGAACATGAGAGCTAAACGGGACTTCAAACGAACACCAAACACATCTTTAACCGCTGGATAAACCTCGTCAAGACTCAGCTTCAACGGCACTTCAGGGTTAATGTTTGCCGTGTCTCTGCCGCAAAGCCAAACCAGCCGCTCACCACCAGCCACCTCCGAAACCTCGCCGTGGCAAACTGGACAACGCACGTTTTTTGAAATGTCAATCGTGGTAAAGTCCATATCACTGAAATCGCAAACCATTAACCTGTTCTTTAGTGTCGAACCCACGCCTGCCAATAGCTTGATGGTTTCCATGGCTTGCAATGCGCCGATGATTCCCGGGGTTGCGCCGACTACGCCGCGGGTGTTGCAGGTTAGCATTTCATCGTCTGAGAGGTTGGGCAAGAGGCATTCGAGGCAGCCTGTTTCAGGCGGCGAGAACACGGATATGTTGCCTTCTACTCCGATGGCGGCGCCAAAAACGTAGGGGGCCTTCAACTTGACACAGGCACGATTCACAAGGTACCGTGTTAACATGTTGTCTAAGCCGTCAACCACGCAGTCCACGCCTTCCAGCAACCGCTCCACATTGCCAGCATGCACATTCTCAGAAACTGCCTCAACCATGATTAACGGATTGATTTGCTGGAGACGTTTCGCCGCAGCTTCCGCTTTTGGGTAGTGCAAGTCGTCGGTTGTGTAGAGGATTTGGCGGTGCAGGTTTTGCGCCTCAACAGTGTCTTGGTCAATGACGCGGATGTAGCCCACGCCCGCCAACGCCAGATACAGCGAGGAAACTGTGCCTAAGCCGCCAGCGCCAACCACTGCAACTCGGGATTTTGAAAGCTT
>CAYMLF010000001.1:0-31813 GCA_964391275.1 uncultured Candidatus Bathyarchaeia archaeon | reverse complement strand
CGTCTTCAACATAGCCCTAGAATCCGTCTATATATAAGGGGGCTATAGATTTTGCCAAGCCTAAAGTTACGAAGCAGCTGGTGCCCTGTAAACTGGAAACCTCAACAACGCAGCGATTCCGCCTAACGCCAAAAGCTTCGCTCCTGCTTCATGCTCAGTGCTGACAACCGTGATTTTGGCGTTATGCCGCTCTACCTCACGCATGAGTTCTTCAAGCTTTAGCCGTTGCTCCTCTTCAGCATCACGCAAGGCTGTGTCGGCAACAATTAGCTTCTCGATAGCACCCATCTGCAAGGCTTCTTCAACGCCTGCTAAGCCATAAGTGATTGTGCCCTCGCTTTTACCCAACCGCTTCATAACCTCTTCCATAACCTGGGTTTCCTCAACAATGCGAAGTTGATGAGTGGCTTTAAGCAGCACGCCTGAACGCAAAGCTTCATAGATTCCCGCTGTTCCGCCGTTATTCACGCTTTTAATGTCTGCAACAGCCTTACTCATGTCCTGAGCTTCCTCAGCTAAGTATTTTGCAAAATCGTTTTTGACAAAGCCAGTGCCGATGACAACGATGGGATTATGGTTTTGAGTCCAAAGCTGGTTTAGACTGTTTAAGGCTTTGCGGAAATAGGCTTTAGTGCCTTCAACACGTTTGTCTGCTTCATGCTTACCTGGCAACCGCACGCGTTCTTCCACTCTCATTTCCACACCGTACTGCTTGGTTTCAGCAATAGCAAAACCTTCATCATCAATCGAAATAATTAGCAGGGGTTTTTCGGTTTCGCTTGCTGCTGTAAGCCTATCCAACAAGTGTTTTGGCCACTCTTTCTTCACAATCGTCACTGGCTGATTAAGCGCTATGCTAAGCGTGTGATGAGCACCCGTTGGAATTATGTCAGGTGCATGACAAATTAATCCGTGAACACGCAGTTTACCTAAGAACTTGTCCCAACCAACTGACTCCACAGTTACCCCCATAAAAGCGGAAACGCGTTCAGCGCTTTTTGGACGGGAAGCTTCAGAATCAGTTTTTATGGCTCTTGAAGAGTAAGCGTAAACCTCATCGCCCTTGTAGATGACGTTGTAGAGGTGCCATAAGTCATCTGGCGAATCAGCAACCACTTTAACGAAGTCTTGCTGCAAATTCTTCTCAATAATTTTCAATGTAAATTACATCTCTTAGGGATTATTGGTGTACGAAGCCATAAAAATACACTGCCGCTTTTAAACTATTAAATGTAGAGTTTAACAAGAAAACGGTTGGGTTTTACCGACAATATTTAATTAATTCAAAAGCTGCATATATTTTCATGTCAATACGATTCGAAAACCTGTTATGCGACTACATCAAATCACGCACTGGAGTTTTCAAAAAATACATTCTTGCCGCCTTAGACAACAAGGACAACTGCATTTGGTATCTTGAATACAGCGAAGGCATGAAACTGCCCAATTCTGATTTGAAAAACTGTGAGCTTTTAAGAGACGCGGGAATTTTCCGTGAAGACACAAGAGTTACACGTAACGGCAGAAACACGTACAAGTTCTTTATACTGACAGACACAGGCAAGAAAATCGGTGAGGAAATCAAAGCTGAAAGCATCATTAGCGAAGACGACAAACTGCTAAACCCAATAACCTACTTGGCTAGATAAGCAACGCATTCTTCTCTTTCTTTTATCGGTAAAACTAGTTTTATTAAAAAGGAAAAAGTTGGGGCTTAAAGCCGCTTACTTGTTTAGATTAAGTTAAGCAGGTTTAGGAACAAGGGAATAAACACTATCGACAACGTGCTCAACAATTTAATAAGCACATGCAAACTCGGTCCAGCCGTGTCTTTCAGAGGGTCACCAACTGTGTCGCCGACTACAGAGGCTTGATGCGCTGGAGAGTTTTTGCCGCCCAAGTTTCCTGCTTCAATGTGCTTTTTAGCGTTGTCCCACGCTCCACCGCCAGTGTTCATAAGTAAAGCTAACGGAACCGCAGTCAAGGTGCAGCCAATCACAAGTGCGCCAACCGCTACTGGTCCAAGCAAAACACCAACTAGAATCGGCACGACCAAGACAACGACGCCTGGAAGCACCATGCTCTCCAGTGCTGCTTTAGTGCTGATGTCAACTGCCTTATCATACTGCGGCTTTGCTGTGCCGTCAAAGATTCCAGGGATTTCCTTGAATTGTCGACGTACTTCAGCAACCATTTTGCTTGCTGCTTTGCCGACTGCGTCGATTGCTTGAGCAGAAAATAGGAAGGGCAACATTGCACCGATGAAAGCGCTAACTAGGACTGCTGGGTTGGAAATGTCAATGTTCAACGCTGGCATTTTAAAGTATGCGCTGGCTTCCTGCGAGTACGTCTGGAAAAGCAGTTGCGCCGCAAGTAACGCTGAGCCTAAAGCGAAGCCTTTGGTCAAAGCCTTTGTAGTGTTGCCCACTGCGTCTAAAGCTTCCATAGTTTCTTCAGCGCAGGTTTCATCTGCCATTTGAGCGATTCCAGCAGCGTTATCCGCGATTGGACCAAAACCGTCAAGCGCCAAAACCATGCCCATAACTGCGAGCATACCCATCGTTGCCAATGTTGTGCCGTAGATTCCGCCGATGAATGGGTCAATGCCTATCTGCGTGCCAAATAATGTTCCAAAATAGTATGAAATTAGCAGTGCTCCTCCAAGCGAGATAATGGGGAGAGCAGTGGTTTCTAAGCCTACAGCAAAGCCAGTGATGATGTTGGTTGCGCTTCCAGTTTGGCTTGATTTAGCAATTTTCTTTACTGGGCTTCTGTCTCGTCCAGTGTAGTAGTCAGTTATGTAATCAACCATGACGCTTGCGATTAAGCCAGTAAGCAAACAGTAAAACAGGTACAGACTGTTAAAGAAAACTATTGAAACAATAAAGAAAAGCACGCCTGAAACAACGGTTGTAACAAGCAAGCCCTTACGCAGAGCCTTCATCGGGTTCTTTGCTTCACGCTCATTTAGCTTAACAAAAGGCATGCCAACAAGAGTAGCAAAAATGCCCAATGCCCGAGCAATAAGCGGGAAAATAAGGAAAAGCAGGTTTCCAGTAGCGGCACTGATTAATCCTCCAATGACCATGCCGCCGATGTTTTCGCCTGTAGCTGACTCAAAAAGGTCTGCACCTCTGCCAGCGGAGTCTCCAACGTTGTCGCCCACGTTGTCTGCTATGCATGCTGGATTGCGTGGGTCATCCTCTGGGATGCCAGTTTCAACTTTGCCAACGATGTCTGCGCCAATATCCGCTGCTTTGGTGAAGATTCCTCCGCCTAATTGAGCAAACAGGGCAATTAGGGATGCGCCAAAGCCCATGCCGACTATGCCGCTTGCAGCTTTTACGCCCAAGTCCGCATCAGGCACTGCGCCAAAAATTGAGCCGTATCCGCCGTAAATCAGGAACAGAACGCTTACACCTAAAAGTGAAAGACCAACAACGGCAAAACCCATGGTTGCTCCACCGTAAAACGCTGTCTTTAAAGCCTTTTCAGCGCTTATTTTAGCTGCTGCAACAGTGCGAACGTTCGCTTTGGTGGCGTTGTCCATGGCTATGTAGCCAGCGATTAGCGAGGCAACTGCACCTATAAGGAACGCGACAGCAGTGCCTATTCCAAGCGAGACTGCAATTAGCACAAAAACTACCGCAGTGATTACTGAGATTGTTTTGTATTGCCTTTTTAGAAAGGCGTATGCGCCTTCACGAATGGCTTGGGCTACCTCTTGCGCCTTTGGAGAGCCTGCATCCATTTTTCCGATTTTTCGCATGAGAAAAAGTGATGCTATCACGGCGATGACGCCTGCTATTGGGGCAAGCAGAAAGACTGTTTGGGTTAATTGTGGGTTAGCTGTTAATGTTGCCAACGTTTGAAGTGGAATGTTCATGTGGATTAGCCAAGCCTCAACCCGATGTTCCGATAGCTTATATATATTTCTCAGCGCAATGGATGAAAAGCTAAGGTTTGTTATTTAATTGAGTATTTTTTAACAACTTACTAATTCAGTGTTTTGGTTGTATTTTTAAGCAAGGTAAACATAATCTCAATATCAGCAATTAAAAAATTTGAATTAAGTGATGCATCGATGCCTTCAAGATTAATAGTTGTCAAGGTCGGCACAAGCGGCATAACAACAAGCAAAGGCGAACTAGACGAGCAAGAAATGCAAAACCTAGCTTGCCAAATAGCGAAAGCCACAAAACAAGACGACAAAATAATCCTTGTAACCTCAGGTGCTGTCGCCGCTGGAATTGCCGAGCTTGGAATCACGCCAAACCCCAAAGACGTCACTTTTCAGCAAGCCGCAGCAGCAACCGGTCAAAGCGTACTTATGGCAAAATACCGTAAACTCTTCAACCAGCATGGTTTGAAGGTAGCTCAGATTCTGCTAACCGCTGAAGACCTCTCAAACAGGGCATCCTACGTGCACACATGTAACGTGTTGGGTTTACTTCTTAAAGTCGGCGTTGTTCCCATCATAAACGAGAATGACGTAACCAGCGTTGACGAATTACTGCACAAAGAAGGCTACAAAGTCAACTTTAGCGACAACGATATATTGTCGGTTCTGGTTGCTGGAGCCGTTTGCGCGGACTTGGTGATTATTCTCTCAGACGTTGAAGGCTTATACACTGCTGACCCCTCAACACCGGGAGCAAAACTAATCAAAACCGTTGAAGAAGTCACGCCTGAACTAAAAGACACTTTAAATGGAAAAGGTAAACGGGGCAGAGGCGGAATCCAAAGCAAATTAAAAGCCGCTGAAATCGCTACAGCCTGCGGAATCCCAGTGGTAATAGCTAATAGTCGAAAAGAAAACGTGATTTTGGAAGTTTTGGCTGGAAAAGCTGTGGGCACAAGTTTTAAGGCTCAAAGTCGTATGCCAGCGGTGAAGCGTTGGATTGCTTTCGGTGCAGCTGCAAAAGGAACAATCTATGTTAACGAGGGAGCGAAAAAAGCGATTTTGGAAGGGTCAAGTTTGCTGCCTGTTGGTATCATCAAGATTAAAGGCACCTTTAGAGTTGGCGATGTAGTAACGCTTGCAAATGAAAACCAGGTTGAATTCGCCAGAGGCAACCCAAACTATAGCAGCAATCAATTAAATCTAATAAAGGGATTAAAGAATACTGAAGTTAAAAAGAAGCTTAAGCTTGGTTCAAAACCAAAAGAAGTAATCGAGCATAGAAACATTCACCTGATAGAGGAAGAAAAGTATGATACTTGAAATATGCAAAAAGGCAAAAGCAGCCTCATTTGAGTTAGCAAAACTAAACAGCGAGCAGAAAAACGTTGCACTCTGCCGAATGGCTAATGCTCTTGAAGCTAACGTTGAGCGGATTCTTGCTGCAAACAAACTTGACGTTGAAGCAGCCAAAGCCAAAGGAGTCAAAGCTTCCCTGCTTGACCGCTTAGCACTGGACCAGAAAAAAATTCAAAACATGGCTAAAGAGCTAAGAGAAGTTTCAGCACTGCAAGACCCAATTGGAACCATTCTTAGCTCTTGGACAAGACCCAACGGCTTGATTATTAGTCAAATTCGTGTTCCCATGGGTGTTGTAGGAGTAATTTACGAGTCACGACCCAACGTTACATCAGACTCTGCTGGAATCTGCGTAAAGTCTGGGAATGCTGTGGTTTTGCGTGGCGGTTCTGACGCTTTAAACTCTAACATTGCCATTGGCGATGTTTTGCGAGATGCGCTGGCTGGCACTAACGTTCCAGTAGATGCAGTTCAAGTAGTTAAGTCTGCAGACCGCAAAGTCGCTGAGGAATTAATGGGCATGCGTGAATATGTCGATGTGCTGGTTCCCCGTGGCGGCGTTGACTTGATTAAGACGGTTATTGAGAAAGCAAAGATTCCTGTGATTGAAACTGGAACAGGCAACTGCCATATTTACGTTGAGGAAGACGCAGATTTAGAGGTGGCAACGCCGATTATTATTAACGCTAAAGTGCAGCGTCCTGGAGTCTGCAATGCAGCAGAGAAGCTTTTAGTTCACAGCAAAATTGCAGAGTCTTACTTGCCCACGATAATTGCGGAACTGCGTAAGAACGGCGTGGAAGTTAGAGGTGACGAAGCGACGCGGAAAATTGTGGCTGACGTGAAAGCTGCTACAGAGCAAGACTGGTACACGGAATACTTGGACTTAATCATTGCCGTAAAAGTGGTGGAGAACCTTCAAGAAGCGATAGCGCACATTAACAGGTATAGCAGCAAACACTCAGAAGCCATAATCACAAAAGACTTCTCAAAAGCCACACGGTTCCTGCAAGAAATCGATTCTGCAGCTGTTTACTGGAATGCTTCAACACGCTTCACTGACGGCAACCAATTCGGCTTAGGTGCAGAAATCGGCATTAGCACGCAGAAACTGCACGCTAGAGGACCAATGAGTCTTCAGCACTTGACTACGACAAAGTACGTTGTTTTAGGTAAGGGGCAAATAAGAAAATAACGCCTTACGCTGTTGCGATTTTTTTCTATAGCCCCCCTTATATAAAGGCGGATATGAAAACGTATGCGCAAAAGCAAAACCCAACATGGCTGCGGCGAAGTCTCTCTAGCGTGACCCCCCTCCCTTATATAAAGCGATGTTGGGGGCACTTTAGTTGTCTAAAAGAGCTTTAAGGTTGCGCGGCATGAGCCCTAAATAGTCGCTTAATCCAAGCATTTTCAGCTTCTCGTGCAAGGCCTCGTTTTCTTTGCTGCATGCACCTTTAAGCAAGAGATTAATCTCGTATTCGTCAAACTCAACCGTAACCCCCGCCTTCCCCAAGTACGCCTTGTTTTCTGGACATGCAGCTTGGCACTTGATGCAGCCGACAATGCAGTTGTGCCATTGTGGCTCTATCCAGTTGGGAAATGAAATCTCCCCTTGCTTTTCATTGTGATAGGTGAGGCATTTTTCTGCGTGAAGCAAAAACCGCTCCTTTGAGATGGCGCCTGTGGAGCAAGCGTTTCTGCAGAGGTCACAGCCGATACAGCGCTCCATCATTTTTGCTTCACCCCACGTATCAACCTCACAGGGCATATCCGAGTAAACCGCGGTTAAACGCATCAAGCTTCCCATGCCAGAAACGTATGCGATATTGTTTCGTCCATACTCAGCTAAACCGCTTCTGACCGCAAGCATTTTAAAAGGCAACATTGCCGCGGCGACTTTGAAGCCTCTCTGCCCAACTGCTTCAGCCACTAAACGCTCAACTCGAACGCGTTTGGGGTCATAAACCGCGTAAGTGGGCGGCAGAATGAACGTCCGCTTTTTTGCTTTCCAGTTAAAAACAGCCTTATTTGGCGGTCTTGGCACAGCAACCACAATTAACGATTTAGCGTCTTTAAGCTCTTGAGGAGGATTAAACGTGAATCTAAACATGTGTTCCTTGGCGAATTCAGCGTCAAATTCGCCCTGATTTTGTCGGAGCTCAACCTCAGATTGCAAGTCAATAAGATGCCTAGTGGAAACAACCGCCAATCTGCAGCCTTCCTTGAGCAACTTTTCGAAACTCGTTTGGGTCGCCATCCATGCTCTCTGTTAGTTTTACGCTTATTTTCTTTACGTCTATTTCATGTTGGTGAACGGTTATATTTTTATGGATGAAGGTTAACTATTCTGCTTTGTGTCTAGGCCAGACGGTGGGGTCGTAGTCTAGACAGGTATGACGACGGGCTCCAGAAGCAAATTCAAACGGGTTTGCTGACTCCGCTCGGAGAATGACGAATTTCTGGAGCGGTCATGAGAAACCCGTAAAGAACCGACTATGCGCGGTTCTTGGGTAAAGGTCGTCGGTTCAAATCCGGCCGGCCCCACCAAACTTTTGTTTTTGTTTGCATGTTTTTACTGCGAGAGGTTGTCTACTTAGGACTCTATGTCTTAGAGGTGTAACTCTAAATGTTAGGGCTATAACGAACAATAACTTGTAAAGATGCCGGGATATACATGCCATCTATCGAAGCTGTTAATTTAACCAAAAAATACGGTGCGTTTACAGCCTTATCAGACTTGAACCTAAAGATTGAAGGCACAAAATGCGTAGGTTTTCTTGGACCTAACGGTTCTGGGAAAACAACTACCCTTAAGCTGTTCACTGATTTGATCAGGCCATCATCTGGACAGGCCTTAATTAACGGTGTCAATGTTCACACACAAAAAAAGCAAGCCTTAGAAACCGTAAGTTCGCTAATCGAGACTCCGGAAATCTATGCCTCGCTAACTCCGCGAGAAGCATTAACAATGATTGCAGAAATACGGGGTGTACCTAAAAACGAACGCAGGAACCGAGTAGAAGAAGCCGTCGCTGAAGTACACATGGAAGCTTGGATAGACAAGCGTGTGGGCAAGTTTTCAAAGGGCATGAAACAGAGAATATGCATAGCCTCAACGTTGCTTAGCAAACCGTCGATTCTCCTCTTAGATGAACCAACCACTGGGCTTGACCCCCGAGGCATGAGCGAAGTTCGAGAAATCATCAAATCACTCAAGGGAAAAAACCGCTTAATCTTCATGAATTCCCACATTCTCAGCGAGGTTTCAGACGTATGTGACGAAGTCGCTATGATAAATAAGGGCAAACTGATCATTCACGACACCCTTCCTAACGTTACTGCCAAATTCTCAGGCGGAAACAACGTTGTAGAAGTTGGGTTGATGCATCCAGTAGACAACAAAATCGTAAACAACAGAATCTCTGAGTTCCCAAATGTGGTTAATGCAGAAAAAATTGATGACAAAAACCTCAAGATAAGTTTCACTGGGGGCTTAGAGGCGCAAGAACACTTGCTCAATGACATTGTCAAGTTGAATATTGGGGTTGTCAGCTACAAAGCTGCTTCATCTGACCTTGAAGACGTGTATCTCAAACTCATTACCGCTACGTTGTGATAAAAATGACCCAAACAACTTTTGAATCAAAAAACACAGTTCCAACAAGTATCGCCCAACTGGGCATAACCATGAAATACACTCTCCTCGACTACGTAAGATCACGCAGATTCTTTATCCTCTTAGCTATAACACTTGGTATAAGTGCACTTCTCACATTTGCAGTCGCATACTACCGCCCTGAAGAGTTTCTAGCATCCAACTTAGCTTTCTATTCAGGTTGGTGGGGAAACACAGCAACGTTTGTGGTTGTGCTTTCAGCAGTTTTCTTCGGAGGTGATGCCATCTCAGGTGAATTCCAAAATAAAACAGGTTACTTTGGGGTTCCTAACCCAATCAGGAGATCTTCGATATACATTGGAAAATGGCTGTCTGCGTTCATTGCATCAACACTCATACTGGGCATATTCGCGGCCATAACAGTGGGCAATGGCGTATGCTATTTTGGAGCAGTACCCATAGAATTCGTTGAATCAGTGCTTTTCTCATGGTTCTACCTTGTTGCAGTTCTAGGTTTCACTTTCCTGTTCAGTTCGCTGTTCAAAAGCAGTGCCTTCTCAATTCTTGTTACTGCCATTTTGTTCCTTTTCGCATTCAACATAATCGAGTTAGTAGTTACATTATTGGTCGGTGTTGAGCCCTGGTTTTTGCTTAGTTACGGCGCAGGAATAATCGGAAACGTACTAACGATACCTTATCCACCGCATACCATACCAATTTCCCAAAGTACCCGTATAATGTACAATGTAGCTGTTCCTGAAGGACTCGCTATTATAGGGATATACTTTATCATAACCGCAATGATTGGTTTAGTGCTGTTCGAAAGAAAAGAATTCAACTAGAAAACGAATTGGGCGTCGGTCGGTTAAAATCTGACCAACCCCCATACAATGAGCTTCACAGAAAAACTTTTAGTAAATATGTTATTCTAATTGTTTTTGTTAAATAAAAACGAGGTGAACAAGTGGATAAAGCGGCTGAAAAAAGGTGCATTGACTGTTCCGCTTCACAGCAAATAAAATGCTTTGGTATACACGAAGTAAGCAAAGGGATTGGAAAAAGCAGAAGATGCAGTAAAATAAAACGTGGCACGGTGACTTGCAAGAGTCAAGACCGCTAATCCGCTGGATTCAGTTTTCTTTTTGTTTCAAGAATTAGTGTTTAGGTGTTTTTGCGCAAACCCTATTAATGCAACCATGGGGTAAATAGCCTTTGATACGGTATGAGGAAAACAGCGCGTTTCAGTTTGATATTTATTGGTTTAATGTTATGTGGCTTGCTCCCGTTTGGCGTTGTGCATTTTAGTTCAGCCCAAAGCAGCCAAACGCTAAAAACAACAGCCACTTCCACAGCCACATACGTCATTGACAATAACTCTACGCATTTCTGGGCAAACGATTGCTTGTGGCTAAGCACTAACGCGACCTACACTATCCAAAGCGCATTTGACAATCTGCCAACTCAAGGCGGCAAAGTTTACCTCAAAGCAGGCGTTTACCCAGTTGACGGCATCTACATAACCAACAAAGCACCACTCGATGACGCGCCGTATCAGCAAATAATTTTTGAAGGCGAGGGCAGGCAAGTTGCAACCCTCAAGCTAAAAGATAACGCTTCAGGCGTATCCAGCAGGCTTGAAAGCTTCCCAGATTACGCTAACAAAGCAGTTGTCTGGTGTGAACCCTACGCATTAACAGAGGCTATTCGAATCACCGTATCAAACATTGGCGTAGACGGGAACAGGAAAAAACAAGACAGCGAAATCGCTGGCATAGCCATCTACAACGACTGGGACAGCGTAATAGAAAACAACCAACTATTCGAATGCGGCGGACATGGCATTATGCATCTTGGAGGCAAATGGCTACGCAGCGCATACATCACAGGCAACTACGTTTACTTCACAGACATGTGCGGTCAAAACCCCGCCAGCCCAAACAGTCCAATTGAATGCTATCTAAGCGGAATACTCAGCTGGCGAACCGACGTTGTCATACGCGAAAATACCGTTGGCTGGACAGGGTACCGCGGCGAAGACGCCTTTTTAGGCGTTGGCATCAGCGCTGGTTTTGCTTTAGTAGAGAATAACTGGGCATGGGGCAACAACATTGGCGTTTTAATTTCAAACGGGCAGTTCTTTAGTGTAAGCAACAATTTTGTAGAGAACAATGTTAACGGAATTTACCTTTGGAACGCTCACTGCGGAACCATAACAAGCAATAACGTGCGAATAAGCTGCACCCCTGATACAGGAATTAAAATCGGCGGCAACTCAAGCTATAACAGCGTAAAAATCAACAAGATCTGGGCGCGTGACAACCTAACCGCTCAGTATGGCATAAGAGAAATGGATTCAGCCGACTACAACACTATCTGCGAAAACGACATCATAGCTAGCAACGTAACCTTCGTTAGCGACGTCATCACAAACACAGTTGGCAACATAATAACGCCTATATCCACAGTAGGCGAGCACACAATCGTATCCAACAATAACGTTTATGGAGAAATCGCTAACACCCCAGCACCAACAGTATCACAAACTCCAAATGTAACACCATCTGAGACCCCGCAGACCACCCTAACCGCAACTGCAACCCCAACAGACTCAAGCCAGCCAAGTCCCACTGCAACCTCAGCTATCCCAGAGTACACGCCGTGGACGCTTCTTGCTTTTCTTTTGATGGGAACAGCGTTGCCCTTGGCGTTAAAGAAAAACAAAAAGAAGCCCAGCTTTAGCCTCAACTATCGTAGCTATGCGTACGTTTCAATAAGCATTTTTAAGCTGTAGCTTGTGCTTCTTTTAGAAATAACTCGCTAATTGTCATCACAGTGTACCCGTTGTCTTTTAGGTACTGCATTTGCTCTTGAAAGTTTGTCATCGAAACAGTCGTGTCTGTGTCGCCGTCTCCGACTCTGTTGTACTCAAGCAGAGTCACATTATTGCCTTTGGTGCCAGACAAGTACGAAGCTAACACTGTTAAGCTTGTGTTACTGTAGATACCGTAAGAGTTGACGTTATAACGGTTAACGAAAGTAACGTCGCACTTGCCCGTCTGAGTTCCACGCGCTAACAAATAAGTTTTGGCAACAGCGTTGCGTACGGTTGTATTGTCGGCTGCTTCACCATAGGGATAAACCAGAACATCAGCCGCATAGCCCTTCGAACGCAAAATCTCCCTGCTCTGCACAAGTTCAGCCTCCAAAACTGCACTGTCAACAGCTGAAAGGTTAGCGTGAGTATGAGTGTGGCTGACGATGTCATGACCCCTCTTACCCAAAGACGCAATCTCTTGCCAACTCATGTAGGCAGAGTAACCAACATATGAAGTCACAATCGGAAACGTAGCTGTAAAATTGTAAGCCTCAAGAGCCAAAGCCACTTCAACATGGGATTTCCAGCCGTCATCAAACGCTATGCAGACAACTTTTTCGTCGGCGGATGGAATCGTGGGTTCATATACCTGATTTATGGCGTGTCGGGGAGCAAAATTGTCAAAGTTTACTAATATAATTACTGCTGAAAACACGATAATCAGCAAAAGCACGACTGCAACTGCTTTCTTCTGCATGCTCTCTCTCCTCGACTGAGCCTTTTTGACATGCACGATCAAATTTAAGCTTAAGGGTTAACACGATTAAAAAAGCGGAATTAATTAAGCACCAGTTCTTAGAGGGGCTTTCATAATAACTTAAATTTCTGTTCTTGCATATGTGAGAACGAGGAAAAATCATGGGTTTACTTGATTTGTTAGCTTGGTCACAAGCAAGTGAAGCTAGCCATAACGCTAAGGATGCAATTCAGAAAATTGAAGCTTTAGAGAAAAAGATTGATTTAATCGCGAAAAAGCTGGATGAACTAGAAGCTTACGTGAAAACCCAACGCTAAAACAGCAATTGCCCTCCAAGCCCCTTTTTGTGCCTATTAAAGCGCAAGAATGCTTTAGCACATGATTTTTAGGTGTTAGAATAAGCTATATACTTCATGCTTGGCATTTAAGTTCAAGCGATGACTATTGAGTGCGCCACACACGCGACTTAACTGGTTAAAAAGGAAAGCGCCACAGATAACAGTCGCAGTCATACTCGCTGCTGTCGCAGCTTTTTTGCTCTTAGAGCTTCTAGGCGGCGCAGTCGTTGACGACACATGGCTAATCATCAACCCTTGGATCGGAACGATTATTTCAGTTTTAAGAAACGTAACACAAACCCTCTCATCCATGGGATACACAGGCGTTTTTACATTAACGCTTTTGGATGCCATCTCATTTCCACTGCCAAGCGAGGCAATTTTGCCCTTTGCAGGCTACCTCGTCTGTATAGGAAAACTAAACATGTGGTTAACCATCGCAGTTGCCACGGCAGCCAGCGTGGTAGGTGCCCTGTTTTCTTACTGGATTGGCTTGAAAGGCGTTCAAGTACTAGGCAAGTACCGTCTTTTAGGCAAAGTCATTTTGTCACCAGACCAATTAGCGACAGCAGCACACTGGTTTGACAAGTACGGCTCAATCATGGTGTTCTTAGGCAGACTAATCCCCATATTTCGAACAGTAATTTCTTTTCCAGCAGGAGCAGTAAAAATGTCAATCCCCAAATTTGTCGCCTTAACAACAGTAGGCTGCTTAATCTGGAACAGCATCCTAATTTACGTGGGCTTTTACTTAGGAAACAAATGGCGTGAAGTAGCAGGAGTTTCAAGATACTTGGTTATCGCAGTTATAGTCGTTGCCTTCCTGCTTTTTGCAGCCTATTTAGTGAGAAGAAGAAAACGTTTAAGAGATTAGTACCTTTTTCCCGAGGCAACTTTTTCGATTATGGCTTTAGCGTCTGCTTCACTGTCAGCTAAAATACCAATCCACAACTCAAACTCTGCTTTTGAAATCTCTTTCTCAACGTGCCCCTTCTGGTCACCAGAAAAAAACTGCGCCGTCTCAGCTGGGTTAGCCTTCAGTTTGACAAAGAATATGCGGTCATCAACAATAATCTTGGAGGAGCAGCCTTCATTTTCAGCGGCAGCATAATCGATTTCATACGCCAAATGTTAAACCCTCAAACGGAAAATTCCCTTACAAGCACACTTAAATGTATCCCTTAAAGCCAAACTTTTCACTTTAACAGACCCCTCTAAAGCAGGAAACAGACGCTAACCCAAACCGCTTTTAAACTAAGCAAGCCAATGAACGTTAGGTTGCAGGTCTCATCAGCAGAAACAAATGTTCCCTCAAACCCATCAGCAACCCTTCAATTCTCTGCTGGTGAGGCTTTGCTACTGCTCCTTCTTTCTGTTTTTGTCGCCGTTAAAGTACAGCACCCAACCGCTAAACCATACAATGCAGGCTAAAGGAAAAAATAATATTCGCATTATCTTTGGCATGTTTCTCTCTCCTCCTCTCCCTTATGGTCTAGCCTATTCAAAATAAGCTTTACGCATAAACCAAGAATTAACCCAGCAAAAACGCTCGATGGTTGACCTTGTAGCTACTTGGTGCAACCACAAACCCTTAAGAAGCAAGTAAAAAAGAGTTTTTAATAGAGGCGCTTTGTTTTTCGAAATTGTTTTCTGCGAAAGCCATCGATTTTGAAGGAGGTGTAGAAACAATGGGTCGTGGCACATCAACCTTGGCGCGAGTTGGCCAAGTACTGGTTATCATCGGCGGAATAATCATGATAATTCTGGGGATACTGACATTGATCGGTGCACCCTTTGTCATTTACGGGTCAGCTCTAGCTTTAGGCGCATGGGTACAAGGCTTGCTTGAAATCATATTGGGGATAATAGCGTTAATCGGAGCAAGGTACGTAACATCGCTTGTCTGGGGAATAATCCTTTTGATAGTCGGCATAATCGGGGGTGGACTTGCAGGCGACATCGGAGGGGTACTAGTCATTCTGGGAGCAATAATGGGACTAATAGCCAGATTCGTTTATGACTAAACAATCACTTTTTCTCTTTTCCCTTTTTCTTAATCAAAACGTTATTGCCTTCTTTACTGGAAGGTTTTCGCCGTTTAATAACCAAGTATCCTGAAGCAAAAAGAATAGTGGTAGTGGCTATGGCTGCTGCTACCCAAAACGTTGGAAAAGTAGATATGCTAAAGTAAACCGTTTCCGAGGCGGCAGTGTTTCCTATTTCGTCGGTTCCATAAACGGTTATCGAGTGTGCACCGTCAGGTAAGGCTGGCAAGGTAACGTTTCCAGTGATTGACACTTCTTGCTCGCCATCTAGAACGTATGACAGTTTCGAAGCTGGCTCATCAATTGTAAATGTTAAATGGATATCGCGTAAACTATAGGTTTGGTTTTCAGGATCAAATATGGTGATTGTTGGTCCAAAAGTGTCAATGTAGAACGTAACCATGTTTGAAACGCCCATGTTGCCTAAACTGTCGTTTGCATAAACAATTATGCTGTGTTGACCATCTGATAAACCCTCTAAAGCTACACCACTTGTTACAGTTTTGTTAGCTTGATTATCCAAGGAGTAACCAACCCACGAGGTTGCTTTATTAACAGTGTAAGATAACGTGACGCTGCTGTAGGTTTTGCTTTCAGGGCTAACAATCTGAATTTTAGGAGGAATCTTACCGTACTCCAACGGCTTGTACTGCTCGTTTGAATTCAACCAATTTGCGCCGTCAAAACCGCCAACGGCGTAAATGACATCATTGATTTCTGCTACGCCCAAGTAAGCACGAACTGTTGGCATCTCTGCACCGCTTGTCCAAACATTATTTGCTGGGTCATAAACTTGAGTTTTATTTGTAAAAGTGGTGCCCATGTAACCGCCAAAATAATAAATTCTTTTTGGCGCCATAAAATCTGTGGTTGCCACCGCTGCGCCATAACTTGTGGGTTGATCCATGCTTTTGCCGTTTAACCAAGTGCCCGCTTCAGTGTCGAAGATTTGAAGAGCGTTTGTGAATGTGTCGCTTCCAAGAACTGACTGTCTTGTGCCGCCCATAATGTAGATTTTGCTGCCAATAACTGTTGAGGCATAACCCTGAACAGCCACAGGTATAGAAGCGTTAGTAGACCATGTATTAGTTGCAGGGTCATAAACTTCGTTTATTCCTGTTTGAGCATAATACGGTGAAGTGCTTGAGTACGTTTTACCGCCGATAAGGTAAATTTTGCCGTTAACCACGTTTGCGCACAAGTCCGCCCTCGGCGTTGGCATGGATGCTTTGGTTTGCCAAGTGTCAGTTATAAGGTCGTATACTTCCACGTTTCCAGTGAAAGCATCTCTAACAGCTCCGCCAAAAACGTAAATTTTGTTCTCAAAAGAGGCGATTGCAAAACCGCTTCTTGCTGTGGGCATAGGCTTTTTGGTAACCCATTTACCGTTGTTTGGTTCATACGCTTCGTTAATGTTTAAGTCAGAATCACTGTTTGATCCGCCTATCGCAAAAATTTTCCCCGATGCAACAGCTACGCCTAACCCGCCTCTGCCCGTTGGTAACTCGTCAAGTTTAGTCCATGTGGAAGCAGTCTCTTCTGCCCCATTCACTGGTTGATGAAGTATAACTGAAAATACAATACACATTACTAAAAGCATCATTAGTGCTTGGATTTGCCTGCTCGCTGCTGAAGCCTCCAGTTTTCGCTTAGGTATTAGACGCTTTACCCTTATATTATTGAAGGTTTGTTTTTCGAAAAATTTAACGTTAACTCCAAGGCAATCATTTTTTCGGCATGATTATGCTTTGCTTTTCGCTTCCATAGCTGATGCATTTGCCCTCCAAAAAAAGCTTGCATACATAAGCGCAGGTGACAGCGTCAAGTTCATGGTCACTCATATTACTGTTCAAGCCAGTTATGCCAAGATTTTCCAAGCCCGCTCTTAGCTTTTCAAGTCCCTTTTGTTTTCTTGGAATCCCAAAAACGTCTTGTGCACCGCCAGGATAAACTTCCAACACAGTAAAGCCCTTAAGCTCGAGAATTTTGCGAAGGTTTATTCCTCTGGCGGTTAGTTTCCTCATTGGACCTAACGTTACTGGAAAAAAGCGAATATGCGCTTTTAACAGTTCCTTGTCGCAGTCTCTTAAATGTGGACCGTTGCGGTCTTCAAGGGATTCCCTGCCCGTTGGCAAACTCAAAGGTGCATCAATACCGATAACCTTAGGCTTTGCCTCAAGAGTTTTCTCTAACTAACAGTTCCTTGTCTGTATAAACGTGGCAGGTTTCAGCTTTCAATCCGTCAAGCACGCATAAACCGGTTGGTCTAGTTTCCACGCCTGCAAGGTCTAACCCGACAACAACCATGCTGACCCTCATTTTAGCATTGTTTAGCAAAAGCTTCCAGTTGCTGCCTCTTTAAGCCTGCGCCTGCAAGACCGTCTAAACGTTTAGAAACTTTGCCCTCCTCAAAAAACAGTACAGTTGGAAAAACTTCAACCGAGAACTTTTCACATAAACGTAGCTTGTAGTCAGCAACGATTTTCATACATTCACGTGTTTGTGTTTGTGCAAACTCTTCAAAGATTGGCAAAAACCGTTTAGAGAAAGGGCACCAAGACTCATAGAATAACACAAACGTCTTATCTTTAGTAGCCAACTGTTTCTCAACCTCTTCTTCATTCTCACCAAAAAGCATTTTTCTGTTTTGCCTCCTACTCAGGATAGTGACTGCTGTCACAGAAAGGTTTGTTTTTAGATTTACCGCATCTGCAAAGGGTCACGCGGTTACGATTTTTTCATAATTTTTTCCTTCCGCTGATTCCACTGGTACGCCGCCGAGCACGCGTATTGGACCGCCACCGCCAATTTGCGGGTCCTCAATAATGGCAACGGTCTTTTCACAATTCGGCTCCTTTACTTCCCCTTTCTCCTTGTCATACAAAACTAATCTTCCAGAGGGGCAATCACAGGCTTCTTCAAGGGCAATCTTTTTTGAATCAGGATTTGCAGATTCGGGCACAAGTTTCCATATGCCGCCTGCTCGGTGACAGAAACGGGCTGACGCACAAAGATCAACCACATCAGATAGCTTCAAGGTGGGACCGTCAAATTCTTTAGCGCGTTTTAGGCAAGGCTCGTACGTGGCTGTTTCTTCACCGTTAAAGTTAACTTTTTCGTGTGCGCCGTCGCAGAATGGTTTGGTGTTTGATTGTCCACAGCGGCAAAGCAGATAGGATTCTTTTTGAGGTAGTGGTTTGCCTTCTTGCCATGCGGTTGCAGTGCCTTCTGAATCAGCAACTATAATTTTTTCAGAAAGCGGTATGCTGCCTTCAACAAGGTAAGGACCGTTTTTTGTTACTTTTATGCGGCAGTTTGCTTTGGCTTTTTTTTCTGAATCTGCCATATCTGAAGTGTCTGTGCTGTTTTTATTGAATGTATCGGTGATAATCCAATGAGCGCCATTCATTTGGATGCTAATATCCAATCTATGCACAGAACCTATAGAGGGAGAGGTCACTATTGACTGGAAAACAATGCATTAGTTGGTTCATAGCCAGTTAGATGGACATTTTAATTGAAGGTTTTTTAGTTGCGTGCTTGATTGTTTGCGTTATGAGTAATGGTTTAGTTTGGCACCGTCATGTTTTGCCAAATGGTTTAAGAGTGCTGCATCTGCCAAAACCATCAGCAAATACAGCCCAATTAGCAGTTGCAGTTGAATATGGCTCTAACAGTGAAGCTAAAGAAGCCGTTGGTTCAGCGCATTTTCTTGAGCACATGCTTGCAGGCGGCTCGGAGGGTCGTATTCAGCTTTCGCGAAGCATTGAAAATTATGGCGGCATTTTAAATTTTTATACGGACCGCGAGTACACCTTGAGTTTTGTGGATGTATTACCTGAAAGCTTGCCTAGAGCCGCTCAGGTTTTGTCACATTTGTTGTTTGATTCTTGTTTTGATGAGGAAAAGTTTGTTGCAGAACGAAAAATCATACTTAATGAGCTTGCCGAGGTTGCCGATGACCCAACCGAGCAAATAGACGAATTAATGCTGAAAAACCTGTTCAAAAAACATCCCATACGTCGACCTATAGGTGGCTATCCTAAAACAATAAACAAGCTTACTCTAAGTCAGCTAAGTGAAATCTTGAACGTGCATTATCAGCCGCAAGGCATGATTCTAATGCTTATTGGTAACCTGCAAAACAGCGAAATCCACGGGGTGCTCCAGCAGTTTAACGATAAACTACCGCAGAAAACGCCGCTGAAAATGGTTCATCTCCAAGAAACTTCAAAACCGACTATGGAGGTTTCAAAGAATAAGAGAGGTCTCACCCAGACATACCTTAGCGTAGGAGTAAAAACGGTTAATTCACGGCATGACCATGCGCCAGTTCTAGATTTAATCAGCATGATTATCGGTGGAGGAACAAGTTCACGATTATTCATTGAGCTTCGAGAAAAAGCTGCTTTAACATATGATGTGATTCCTACACATAGTAAAGGCTTAGATTATGGGTATTTCAGCATAAACTGTGCAGTAAAAAACTCCAACGTTAACAAAGCTAAAAAACTAATCTTTAAAGAGTTCCAACGTTTAATAAGCGAGCTCGTTCCTCAAGAGGAACTGTTGCGGAACAAAAGAATGATTTTAAGCGGTATTCTTCGTGGCATCGACAGGACAGAAGAATGCCAAGACATACTTGCTTTTATGGAAATCCAATATAATAATGAAAATGCATTGGTTAACTACTTGAATAAGATTAAGGCTGTTACTGCAGAGGATATCCGTTCAGTTGCAGAGGTTTACTTGCAGGAGGAAAACTCTACAACAGCAATTCTAGCGCCTAAGTAACACTCTAGCATTTCTAAGCGATTTGTTGAAGAAACGTTTAGCCCTGAAATGTGAGAACGAACATATTTGCCGACGCCAAAGGGTTTATTGGCAAAAGGTGTGTTTCTCTGGGTTTACCTCGGTTTTTCAGAGATGTTGCTGCAAAATTCGTTTCGTTTCTGTTGCCTAGGATTGCTTGGGATAAAAGGTACTATCGGTTATGGGAGAAAGCTGGTTTTCATGTGACGCCAAACCACTTCTTTTTCCCAATTCCTGACTCAAGCAAGCTGACGGACGAGTTGTGGGAAAAAGAAAACGGACTCGTCGGCGTTGAAATGAACATTAAAGAACAGCTTATGATGATGGCTGATGTTTTTCAAAAATACAAGCAAGAATACAGTTTTCCCACTGCTAAAACCTGTATACCCTACCAGTACTATCTAGAAAACGGCTCTTTTGGCAGCGTTGACGCCGAGGTTTTGCACGCGATGATACGGCATTTTAAGCCTAAACGCATAATCGAAATCGGCTCAGGGTACTCAACGTACATTTCAGCCAATGCGTGCCTGCTAAACAAGCAGAAAGACGGTGTTGAAACACAACTCGTAGCTGTTGAACCCTACGCAAACGAGGTTTTAAAGGCTGGTTTCCCCGGCTTATCAGTTTTAATTCAGAAACCGCTTGAAGAGTTAGAGTTAGACTTTTTTGAGGGTTTGGGTGCTAATGATTTTTTGTTTATTGATTCAACGCATGTTTTAAAAATTGGCGGTGACGTGAAGTACCTGTACTTGGATGTTTTGCCCCGACTTAAAGAGGGCGTTATCGTGCATAGTCATGATGTGTTTTTCCCTTGGGAGTACCCGAAGAGTTGGGTAGTTGAAAATCACTGGTTTTGGACAGAGCAGTACTTGTTGCAGTCTTTTTTGGCGTTTAACAGTGCCTTTGAAATTCTGTGGGCTAGCCATTACATGAGTCGCAAATACCCTGAGAAGCTAAAGCACCTTTTTTCTTCTCTGAATCAAGGTTCTTGTCCGGGTAGTTTATGGATAAGAAGAAAACCTTAAGCAATTTTATTAATTATGTGGGCTGTCTATTTCGCTCTGCAGCATCGTCATCCACTGCACTTTATTATCCAAATCATACGGAATAGCGATTGTTACTTCTGTTCCTTTTTTAGCTGAGCTTTTAAGAGTCATTTTTCCACCATGCGCTTTTACTGTCCGTTTACAGATAGCCAACCCAAAACCCATGCCTTTTGCTTTAGTGGTAAACAAAGGCGTCCAAAGTTTGCTTAACGTTTCTTTGCTCATTCCTTCCCCGTTATCTTTGAAATTGAAAATCACGGATTTGCCGACTTTTTTGCCTTTGATAGTTAATTTTCCACCGTTGGGCATTGCGTCAAAAGCGTTTTTTATTATGTTCAGGAAGCTTCTGCGCATTTTGTTAGCGTCAACCTGAAAATCAGGAGTTAAACTGGTTTCGTCGATGACTTTGATGTTTTCTGGCGTTTTTATTAAAGCTAAAGCGCCTTTTACCAGTTTTTTAGGTGTTGTGTTTTCGAGTTCCAGTTTGATTTCGCTGGAGTAATCGATTAAATCGTGAATTATCTTGTTTGAGTATTCAATGCTTTTATCGATGCTATCAAACATGGCTTCGTCTTTGCTGTCAAGAATTCCTGCATACTTGGTTTTAAGATAGTATGATGCAGCCCTGATGCCTGTCAGAGGATTTCTTAAATCGTGACCTATAATGCCAGCTAGTTCGCCGATTGAAGCAAGCCTTTCCGACTTGAGCAGTTTCTGCTCCATTGCTTTGCGTTTAGTGATGTCATGAAGCACAAAAGCTAATCCGACATCTGTGCCGCTGTTGTTTGAGACTACTGAGCAAGAAACAGTGCCTGTTCTTTTTTCACCCGTTTTAGTGTAAAATGAAATTTCAATGTTTCTGAGTTCACGCTGTTTTAGCAACTGTGCGAGAATTTTGGGTGTTGAATCTTCTTTATCCAATACGCCTGCTTTCTCTACCATTTGCTTAATTGATTGACCAACTACTTCATTTTCTTTATAACCTGTTAACTCAATCAAAGACCTATTGACCTTTACTATTAAACCCTTAAGATTTGTGAGGATAACTGCATCAGGCATTGTGGAAAAAATGTTTTCAGCTGCAATTTCAGCGCTTACACAGAATAATTCGTACTTAACTACTGCGTAAGCGACAATGAAAGCCGTTAAACTGCTGGAAATATTGCCTAGCGGAGGGAAGTTAATGCCCATTACTGGGAAAATAGAGTCAGTGATTATTGATATAAACACTGGAATGGCAAAACCTGCAGCTATAAATTTTGTTTGCGTCCTCTTTGTTTTGTCACTACTTCTGATGTAGTAACTATAGTATACCATTATTATTGTAAGTCCTATTATGGCTGCCCAAACTCCGCAGATGTTGGAGAGCACCGTGTAGGAAGATGGCGTTTGAGTGTAGCCCCAAAACTTGAGGGTTGGTGTCTCTGAAATCCAGTTGGTTGTTAAATCAAGGATTGCAAAGATTGTCGGTGGAAGATAAAGTCCAACGTAGGCTAGTTTGTTCTTTAGTAGGTTGCTTTCGGTGTAAGCTAAAGTAAAATGAAGTGCAAAGGCGACGAAAAAAGCGTACACAAAGAGGAGATTGCTCCATAACTGTGCAGCTTCAAGGCTGGTTGATTGCCTAAGCATGAACTCGCAGAAGGCGCAGTAAGCGTTAGTTACCATTGTAAGCATGAAAAGCCTGTTTAGGGTGGATTTCTGGTTGAGGAAATAAACACTTACACCTAAGGCAATGCAGATACCGCTTGCACACAGGGAAAGTAGGGCGTAAATGTTCATTATTTTTCCTTCAGATTGCATCCGTGCGAGGTATAGTTTACCCTAAGCTACTCATGCATGTCTTGGAAATAATCAGGTTTTAGAATAAAATAATGTGTGCATCCTATAGGTAACAACAGTACTTGTAAAAGGGGGTTGTTAATGCAAAACTTCGCGTGTTGTATAATCTGGCAAGCAGTTAAGTGTAATTGTACCCTGTTTTTGCTATACTTTTTGCTTAAAGCTTGCCTATGTAAAAACGGCCTAAGTCAACTTTTTACTTGAGGCTTACTTGTGAATCAGCATACTTTTATTTGTGACGTAAGAATGGTTAACTTAAACATCGAAAATAAACGGAAGGTCACAGTGTATGGTAGAGCTTAGAGTGCAGGAACAACAGTTACTATCCGCTGTAAAAAAGCAAAGCGGAAAAGCTTCAGTTGAACAATTAATCGATTCATGCAGTCTACCAGATGCAGCAATCATGCGCAACGCCTTAACCTTGCAAGAAAAAAATCTTCTCACCATACATGCTGAAACAAAAAGCATAATCAAACTCACCGCTGAAGGCAAAAGCTATGCCAAAGACGGTTTGCCTGAACGCAAACTGATTCTTGCCACGGCAGAATTGGGTGGCAGCGCAGATTTAAAAAAAGCCGCTGAGAAAGCTGGGTTGCAGCAGCAGTTTGTCCAAATAGCACTCGGCTGGGTTATACGTAAGAAATGGGCTATTCTGTCAAGCCAAACTGGCACGCTTAACATTTCTGAGAAGCTTTTGCATGAGATGGTGATTCCTGAAGGCTGCGACGAAACCCTGCTTAAACACTTATGCAGTAAAGAGCAGGAGGCACTTGACGATTTAAGCAGTGACCTTAAAGCGGCGGCGGAACAGCTTAAGAAGCGCAAGCTGGTTGTTATTGAGCCTAAAACCACGCGGGTGCTTCAAATTACGCCTGAAGGTGAAGCTGCTCTTGCAGAAGGCAAAACCGCCATGCAGGAAGTCACCCAGTTAACCCCTGAACTCATCATCACTGGCAAATGGCGCACTACTAAACTTCAAAAATACAATATTGAAGCGCCAGTAGCGAAAACTTGGCTTGGCAAAAAGCATCCCTACCTAAGCTTCTTAGATGAGCTTCGAGCTAAACTGGTAACGTTGGGTTTTCAAGAGATGACTGGAACCAGCGTGGAAACCAGCTTTTTCAACTTTGACGCCCTTAACGTGCCACAGGACCATCCTGCACGAGAAGCCAGCGATGTTTACTACGTTAAAAACCCAGAGTATGGCGATGTCAGCCAACACGAAAAAGCAGTGGAGCACGTTAGGGAAACGCATGAGAACGGTTGGAAAACAGGTTCCACAGGCTGGGGCTACAAATACTCGTTGCTTACAGCTCAACGGCTTGTTCTTCGTGCACACGGCACATGCTTAAGCGCGCGAACCTTGGAAAGCAAAAACCTTGAGATTCCAAGCAAATACTTCTCAATCGCCAGAGTTTACAGACCCGAAGTTGTTGACCGCACACACCTTTCCGAGTTTAATCAGGTTGAAGGCATAATTGTTGACCCTGATTTGACGCTGAAAGATTTGCTGGGTGTTTTAGGCAAGTTTGCCCTTGAAATCGCTGGGGCAGACAAAGTTCGGTTTAAACCCGATTACTTCCCTTTTACAGAGCCCAGCGTGGAGCTTAGCGCGTTTAAGGAAGGCTATGGCTGGGTGGAGTTTGGCGGTTCAGGAATTTTCCGTCCCGAAGTTACCTTGCCACTTGGCGTTAAAGTGCCCGTGATTGCATGGGGCTTGGGAGTTGACCGCTTGTTTATGATGCGTAACCGCATTGATGATATCAGGATGATTTTTAGTCAAGACCTTGATTGGTTAAGAAAAAAGCAGGTGACGTAAAATGCCGACAATTGATGTTGAATACAGTGAGCTTGAACGGTTACTAAGCGTAAAACTAGACGGTAATATGGAAAAACTCGATGAAATCCTAGCTTTTGTTAAAGCTGAAGTTAAAGGCTACAATCAACAGGACGGCACTGTGAACGTTGAGTTTAAGGATACTAATCGCCCTGACCTTTGGAGTGTTGAAGGCTTAGCGCGAGCATTAAGCGGCTTTCTGGGGCAGGAGAGAGGGTTAAAGCAGTACTCTGCTGGGGATTCGGCGGTGGAAGTTTTTGTCAGCCGTGAACTGTATCCTATTAGGCCTTACATTTGTTGCTCAATCATTAAAGACATTCACCTCTCAGACCCAATCATCCGTGGACTTATGCACTTGCAAGACAAACTTGACCAAACCTACGGCAGAAGCAGGCAGAAAACGTCTATTGGCATCTACAACTTGGACTTAATCAAGCCGCCAATCGAGTACACTGCTGTTAAGCCTAAGGACGTCAACTTTGTCCCACTTGCTTTCACAGAGAAGATGAATCTTGACGAGATTTTGGAGCGTCATCCAAAGGGGGTTGAGTATGCTCACATTGTTAAGAAGCACTCTTTGTATCCGATGCTGTTTGACGCTGACGGCAAAGTGCTGTCTTTCCCGCCGATAATTAACTCTAACGACCTTGGCAAAGTTACTGAGGAATCGCGTAACCTGCTTGTTGAAGTCACAGGCACATTGCACAATACAGTGCTTAACACGCTAAACCTAGTTACTGCAATGTTGATTGACCGTGGAGGAAAAGCTTACCACGCAACAATTCACTATCCAGAAGGTTCAGAGTACACTGAAAAAACCGTGATGACGCCTGACTTTAGCAGCCACTGTGTACCCTTAAGTGTTGAGTACACCAACAAAATCTTGGGCTTAAACCTGACTGGCAAACGCATTGCCGAGTTGCTTGAAGTTGCAGGTTTAGGCATCAGCAAAGTCAGCGGCGACAGCGTTTCTGTGCTGGTGCCCTTCTACCGCATAGACGTTAATCATCAAGTAGACTTAATCGAGGATGTCGCAATCGCGTATGGCTACAACAATATAGAGCCAAACTGGCGTGAGTTACCCACAATTGGACGGGCAAAAGCGGACCAGCACCTAATTAATTTGGCACGGGATTTAATGATTGGTTTAGGCTACCAAGAAATCCTCAACTACACTCTGACAAACCAAGAAAACCTCTTCGACAAAATGAATGTTCAGCGTAAAACTGTGCTGGAACTTTGCAACCCCAAAGTTGTCACCATGACGTGCCTGCGCAACTGGCTTTTGCCGGGGCTCATGGAGTTCTTAAGCATCAACCAATCCGTGGAGTTTCCGCAGAAAATCTTTGAACTGGGCAAAGTCACCCATCTTGATGACAGCCAAGAAACGAAGGTTCGTGAAGAAGAATGGCTTACAGCTGCAACAACCCATGCAACCTCTGGCTTTAGCGAAATCAAGTCCGCTTTAGATGCGTTCTTTAGCAATTTTGGCGTGGACTGGCAAATTAAGGAGACAGTGCATCCAAGTTTTATTGATGGCAGAGTCGGCAAAGTCATTGTTGCTGGTGAGGAAATTGGGGTTGTTGGAGAAGTGTCTCCGCAAGTGCTGGAAGCATGGAAACTAGAAAATCCCACTGCTGCCTTTGAAATTAATTTGCAAAGTCTCCTTAACGAAAAAATGAGGGGTTCGCAAAAAGCTTAGAACCATGATAGTGTTCCGTTCTTTTTTGCGGTTTTAAGGCACCACGAAAAAATCGCGTAACCTAACGGCACAACTAATGCACACATTAAGGCTAAAATTGCTACCTGAGGAAAAACAGCCTCTATGCTTGCGCCAGTCAGCATGAAGCGTATGCTTGTGAAGAAGTAGTATTGAGGTACAAAGTAGCTGATTACTTGCAGTGCTAAGGGCATAACTGTTGGCGGGAAAAGCACGTTGCCAAACAGGCTTGTTGCCAGCGTTATTATTGCGGTGACTGGATCGCCTTGCTTTGTTAAAATCAGAATGCCTGCGCCAATCATGCTGAAACCCAGAAAGGTGCCTACGCCAAGCGCCAAAACAATTAAGGTTCCAAGGAAATTAACGCTTAAAGCTACCCCAAAAGCGAGCACTCCGATGGCAAGGTAAATTACGACAACGCCTGTGCTCCAGATGAATCCCCAAAGTGAACTGCCCACTATGAAAGTTGAAAGCTTTGTTGGCGAAACCAGCACTTCTTCCAGTGCCCAAGGATTGATGGTTTTTTGCACAAGGGTTAAGCTTTGGTTCAGGTACGTGCTAAACGCTAAGCCGATGAGTAGGTAAGTGGTGAAGGGCATGTCGAACTGTTGCTGCACGCTTTCGCTGACTGTGCTCTCACCCAAAAAAGCAAAGGAAAGTGCGCCGAAAATCGCTGTTGCCACAAGCAGTATCATGTTGGTTTTGTAAGTGCTAAAGCTTATCATGTCGCGTTTCATGAAGTAGTAGATTTTTTCTATTTCGTTTCGCAGTGGCATATCTTTCACTTTTGCTTTTGCGTTAGCTGGATAAAAGCTTCTTCCAACGTGGGTTCTTGATGTTTAAAGTTGACCAGCTTGATTTTTTCTTTAAACAAGAACTCAAACACCAAGGGCAACTGGTTAACGTTTTCTAGTTCAAGGCACAACTGCCTTTGCCCCGGAAGCGTATCAGCTTGATTCTCAGTTACATTAACTACCCCAGAAATGTCATTCAATCCTTCTATTTGGGACTGGCTGATGTTTTCAAGGGTTAGGTGGATGACTTCTTCTTTCTTAATCATGTTACGGATAGCATCAGGCGTGTCGCAGGCAATTATTTGTCCACTGCTCAAGATGCCGATTCTGTCACAGATTTGTGCTGCCTCCTCAATATAGTGCGTTGTATACAGCACTGTTTTGCCAGATTTGCTCACGGTTTCCCTGACGAATTCACGGATGTTTCTTGAAGAAATAACGTCTAATCCAGTTGTTGGTTCATCAAGCAGCAGAACCTGAGGGTCAGCCAGCAAGGTTCGCGCTAGCGATAGTTTGCGTTTCATTCCGCCAGAATATTTTTGGTAGAGGTCATAAATGCTGTTTTCCAAGCCGACAAGTTTTAGAACTTCAAGGATGCGTGCTTGCCGTTTCTGTCTTGGCACATTATAGATTGCAGCGTAAAACTCTAGATTGCGGTAACCGTTTAGACGCCAAAAAAATCCTCGTTCGCCAACGCTAAAAAGTGTACCCAGCGATTGTTTAACCTTCATTGGTTCCTTAACAACGTCGAAACCGTTCACAAGCGCTTTTCCACTGTCAGGTGGAAGCAAAGTGCAGAGGATTTTGACCAGTGTGGTTTTTCCAGCGCCGTTGGGTCCAAGTAGCCCAAAGAGTTCGCCATGTTTGATTTCAAGGTTTAAGTGGTCTACGGCTGTTACGGGAACGGTTTTTCGGTTAAAGAGCCAAGCGCCGTTTTCTGGGTTGGGGCGTTTTGACTTGAATGTTTTGACCAAGTTGTGGGTTTCTATGGCGTTGGGGGTTTGCAACCGTTTTTTCCTCTTTGTTTGTGGGCTTTTGTGTAAGCTTTACATCTTTATTTTTGTCTTGCTGGGGGTTTTAAGCGTTTATTTGTAAATAATCTTGAAATAGTCAACCATTGACATTTTTTGTTATGTTGCCAAAAGCTATTATGTATAATTCAGTTAGCGTTGATGGCGCAATTAAGGATTTCGACGTTAACATCCAACTTCACTATGCATTGGCGGGCAGATTTTGCGCGGATGCACTGCTTGCTGGCTCCACAACCGCGAAGACAGGTATTGAAATGTTTATGGAAAAGGTTCCGTCAGAAGAGGAAAGTGATTTTTCTAAACCCCAAGTTGACCCAGAAGACAAACGGCCATGGTGGGTTATTGCTGACAGCAAAGGCGTCATGCAGGGGTTGATGCATGTGCACCGCAAATCTGGATACGCCAAAGACATCATAGTGCTGGTTTCCAACAGCACGCCAAAGGCTTACTTGAATTATCTGTGTGAGCGGAGTTACGATTTTATCGTTGCAGGCAGCGACCACGTTGATTTACGGTTGGCGCTTGAAGAATTAAACAGGCGATATGGCATAAAGACGGTGATGACGGATACTGGCGGTGTTTTGGCAAGTGTGCTCTTAGAGCAGGGGCTTGTGGATGAAGTGCAGTTGCTTGTTTCACCAGAAATCGTTGGGAAAAAAGCGGTGAACCTGTTTAGAAGCCTCAGTAAGCAGGTGAAGCTGCAACTGCTCAAGAGCGAGGTTGTCGAGAAAAGTTATGTTTTGCTTGCGTATAAGGTGTTGAAAAACTAGTTTTGCTACCTCTTTCTCTGTTGCGATTTTTTTCTATAGCCCCCCTTATATATAGAGTGGACTGTTGGCTGAAGCTGTAGTTCACTTTCAAGTTTACTCTTTATATAAGGGAGGGGAGGTCTGCTGTGAGAGACCTCGCTCGCTTAGCATCAGGACTTTCTATATAAAGTTGATTCGTGATGGGGGTCAACCAAAAAATATAACTTACTCACCACCTCTATTGTTTTTAGGGTTTTTATTTTGGCTTCATGCGACTCAGCAGTTTTAAAGAATCTTATGCTCTACCTTAAAACTAAGTCGTTAACCTCAGAAAACCTCTACAAACAATCCACAAAAGAAGTTGACGACATGTTCATGGATTTATTAAGTGTATTTCAACGATACTACGACCACGCACCCGAATCCGACAAACAAACCCTTCGAAGCATGCTTGACTTAATCATTCTTGTTTCCCAGCAGGTTCACTCCTCACATAGACAGGCAGAAAGCGCGCTTAGTGACTTCAGAATATACATAACTGCTCTTGAAGGTTCATACAAAAACGTGGACGGTGACTTTGAAAAAAACATTTCTCAACCAGCAGAGCGTGAAGCTGATGAAAAAGCCAAAGAAGAGGAAGAGCGAGCCAAAGCAATTGAGGAATATAGTAAGCGTGTAAGACCAAAATTCTACGAATAACCCTGCATAATGCTACTTCTTCTCAATTAACTCAAGTAATGTTCCATCTGGGTCTTCGACAAAAGCAATTAAAGAATCGCCAAGCTTAAACGGTTCATCCGTGATCATAACGTTTTCTCTACGCATAGCCTTTAACGTTTTACCCATATCTTTAACGATAAAACCCAAATGATCAAACAACCGCTCTTCATATGCTGACTGCGCAAATTTTGTCTGGTTACGGTAAAAAGTCAACTCTAGCTTGCATCCTTCCCCGGCAGGATCTTGCAGGAAAGCAATTTCAGCATTATTCTGCTTAATCTCCCTGCGACTCAACAGTTTAAGACCAAAAAACCTGCTGTAAAAATCAATCGCCTTATCCATGTTGCTGGTTCGAATGCTTGCATGAACAAACATGTTTATCCTCTTACGTAGCAGTTTAGAGGGATAATAAAGTTGACGCCAGCTAAAAACCGCTTTGTTGCGCATCAAGCGCCTTGTTAACTAAGGCGTCTGCTTTTTGAATAAACGGGTTCTCCCTTCGCACGCTGAAAAAATTCGCTGACTTAAATTGCATCCGCAAAGCATGTGCTTTAAGATAGAGCACTCTTAAATGCGGATTTTTAACGCTGTATTCACCATTCATCTGTCTAGCAACCAACTCGCTATCCAACCGACAAACCACTTCCTCTGCTTTAACACTCAATGCATATTCCAAAGCTGAAATCAAAGCTTCATACTCTGCCTGATTGTTAGTTCGAACTCCAAGAAATCGTGTACTGGTATGCAGAATCGTTCCAGTTTCGTCGGTAGCTAAGAAAGCCGCCGCTGCAGGTCCCGGATTACCTCTTGCTCCACCGTCTGAATAAATCTGCAGTCTCTTCGACATTAAGTTGCCCCGCATTCCCCTTGATATGGCAAACTTTTATTAAAGGTTTCAATCAAAGGCTTTCTTGACTTGTTACTGTAAACCGACAGTCACATTTATTTATGAGGATAGATAGCCTACTGAAGTTCGATTAAGGGGGAAGGTATCTTGACAAACGCATTAAGTACAAGGTTTAGTGCCCAACGTGTTCAGCCTGCCCTCCTGAGACGTGACAGGGACTGGAACAACAATAAAGGTGCTAGACGAGGAAAACTAGACATCACAGCGGAAATCTTGATGTTCTGTGACCAGCCTAAAACAAAAACAAGCATAATGTACAATACAAACCTTAACTACGCCCAGTTAAAACGGCACATGGAGACGTTGACAACTCAAAGACTGCTTGTTAAGAGAACAAACAAGTACCTGATTACTGAGAAAGGCAGGGAGTTTTTAGACCTCTTTTTGAGACTAAACCATTTGGTTGATCGTGCTCCATAAATTAGCTTCTCTTTTACTTTTATAATAAATGTGATTGCCAAGTCTATTCTCGATGCTTGTTGCTTTTGGTTTGCCATTAAAAATCATAATGGGGTGTTCCAATAGTATTAAATAGTAAATGCAAACGTATTATCGGTCGCCTTACTTTAAAACTAAAATAATGGTGGAGTGTGTAAAAAACAAAGTGCTTGTAACAAATAAGGAATTAATGGTTCCTGCAAGAAAGAACGGTTATGCCATAGGCGCATTTAACGTTCAAAACCTCGAGAGTGTTAAAGCAATCGTTGAAGCAGCAACTGAAGAGAAATCTCCAGCGATACTGCAGATAACGCCCAGCGTGATTAAATACGCAGGTTTGGGCTATATTACCAGCTTGGTCAAAAATGCTGGCAAAGAATCTACTGTGCCCTTAACGATGCATCTTGACCACGGCGAAGACTACGAAACCGCTATCAAATGCGTTGACGCTGGCTTTACCTCAGTTATGATTGACGGCTCATTTTTGTCATTTGAAGATAACATTGCCGTGACCAAACGAGTTGTTGATTATGCTCACCCGAAAGGGGTTTCAGTTGAAGCTGAACTGGGCAAGCTTGCAGGCGTTGAAGAGAGAAGCGTAGAAGAAAAAGACGCCATCTTAACTGACCCGCAAAACGCCGTGGAATTTGTTAAAAGAACAGGCATCGACACGTTGGCAGTGGCAATCGGTACATCACACGGCGCCTACAAGTTTAAGAGCGCAGCAAAACTTGACCTTGAACGACTCAAAATCATCAGTGAGAAAGTTAGTATTCCCCTTGTGCTTCACGGCGCTTCAAGCGTGCCAGCGTGGATATGCGAGAAAGCCACCAAGTACGGCGCTACTCTTGGAGGAGCAAAAGGCGTCGCAGAAGACCAACTGCAACTAGCCATCAAATCTGGCATCGCCAAAATCAACATCGACACTGATTTGCGTTTAGCGTTCACTGCCACAGTCAGGGAAGTGTTGGCTAACTCGACTAAGGAGTTTGACCCAAGAAAGATTCTTGGTCCAGCAAAAGACGCCATGAAAGAAGTAGCTAAGGGCAAGATGCGGCTTTTCGGCAGCTCAGGAAAAGCATAACC